>CASDTD010000245.1 GCA_949283445.1 uncultured Coriobacteriia bacterium
CTACCGGGGCTGCCGCACATCAACATCGGCCTTCCGGCGCTGGCGCTGGGCGATGCCATCTTCTACGGGCTTATGATCTGCATTCTGCTGCTCGTGCTGCGCAACCGCATCGGCAGCTTCGACTTCTCGCATCTCGCCGTCTCCACCGCCAAGGTCTCAATCGCGAGCATACTCGGCGGCGTCGTGGCGTATTTCGTCGAATTCGGCATGTCGTGCTTGCTCGATGTCACCGCGATTGGCGGAGCGTTCGTGGCACTCGTCGTCACGGGCATCATCGGGCTCGCCGCCATCGTCGTGTTCTGCCGTTTGCTGCGCGTCGACGAGATTACGCGCATTCTGGGCAAAGTACTGGGACGCTTGCGCAGGCATTAGGAGCCCCATGGCCAATCTCGACAAGAAGAAAGCCAAAGAACAGCGCGTCGTCGATAGCATGATCGCGATGTACTGCAAAAAGCACCATGCAGCCGCACGCGGCTCGAAGCGCCTGTGCCCCGACTGCGCCGAACTTTCGTCATACGCGCAACAGCGCAGCGAGCACTGCCCCATCATGGAAAACAAGACGTTCTGCTCCAACTGCACCGTGCACTGCTACTCCCCCGCCATGCGCGAGCGCATTCGCGAGGTCATGCGCTATGCGGGGCCACGCATGCCGCTGCATCACCCCGCGCTCGCACTGTGGTACCTCATCTGCAAGAAACGGGAACATTAGCGCGTCTGACGTTTCCCCGCGACGATGCATCGAGTGCGACGTCTACGTCACAGCATTGCATCGAGTGCGACGATTTCGTCGCACTCGACACTCACAAGTCCCAAAATCGTCGCACTCGACGCGCCTGAAGGGCCGCGACGCCTCTTACTCTTCCACGTCGACGCGTCCGCGGAACGTGCGGTACACCAGTATGTGGTAGATCAGCACCAGCGGCACACCGATGCACGCCACGATGGTCATCACCGTCAGCGACAAATCGCTGGATGCGGCAGACGCGATGTCAATGGACGGGCCGGGACCCGTCGAAACGATGAGGTTCGGGAACATCGAAGCCGCGAACAGCACCACCAGCGCCACACACACCAGCGAGCTCGAGAAGAACGCGACCCAATCCTTGCCGCGCGAGCTCGCCAGAAAACCGATGACCAGCGCCGCCAGCAGCACGATCGTCGCGATAATGGCAACGGCAAACGCAGGCCCTTCAGCAAAGCGCGTGCGGACCACGAAGAAGAACATCAGGCTCACGACGAACACGATGATGACCGTGGCAATCTGCATGAACGCGCGCACGCGCTTGGCGCGCAGCTGCAGCTCGCTGCCAAGCTCGGTTTTCGCGGAAAGCCAGCAGGCACCCTGCGTGATGATGGTTGCCAGACCTAAAACACCGCACGCCAGGGGGAACGGCGTCAGCAAGCCGAAGAAGCCGCCAATGTAATCGCCATTTTCCGCCAGGGGAATGCCCTGCAGGCAGTTGCCCAGCGCCACGCCGAACAGCAGGGCGGGCACCAGCGAACCAACGAAGAACAACGCGTCCCACAGCTTGCGCCATTTGGCGTCGTACATGCGGAACTCGATGCTCACCGCACGCACGATGAGGCCGAAGAGCACGAGCATGATGGCCAGATAGAATCCGGAAAACGACGTCGCGTACGCCGGAGCGAACGCCGCGAACAGTGCACCGCCTGCCGTAAGCAGCCACACCTCGTTGCCGTCCCACACCGGCCCAACGGAATGCACAAGCGCTTTGCGTTCGCCCTCCGTCTTGGCCACGAACGGCATGAGAATGCCGGCACCCAGGTCAAACCCGTCGAGGACGTAGTAGACCGCAATCAACAACGCGATGATCATGAACCACAGAATCGCCAGCGTCATGGTTACTCACCGTCCTTTCCCTCGGTGCTCCCATCTGCAGCAGCCGCCTCTTTCCCAGGCGCCGCTGCCGCGGGAATCTCTGCGGGCGCATCGCCCGGCACAGTCTGTGCGGCAGCAGGAGCCGCTTCAGCCTGGCTGGGACCTTCCTTCACGAACTTCGAGAAAATCCTAATCCAGGCAATGAGAATAATCAGGTACACGACGATGAACAGCACGACGGTTATGAGCAGCTGCGGCGCCGGAACCGCCTGGCTGACCGCATCGACGGTCTTGAGCTCGCCGAAGACAATCCACGGCTGACGTCCCACCTCGGCGGTTATCCAGCCCGTCTGAATCGCCAGAAACGGCGCGATCCAGAGAAAGCACATCAAACGCCATGCCCACTTGCTGTTCTTGAGCCTACGCGCCAGCCCCATGATGATGGCAAGCAGCAGCCCCAGGCAGATGAGCCCCATCATGATGATCATGAAATGGTAGCTCTGGAAGGTCATCTGCACCTCGCCGGCAGTCGGCGTGCTGCCGGGCTCGGCTGCCTCGAGGTCATTGAGGCCGGGGTATTCCGTGGAGAAATCCCCCGAGGCCAAAAATGACGTGAAGCCCGGAATAGCAAGGCCGTTGACCTCGCCTTCCTCGGTGTCGACAACGCCGAACAGGTAGAACGGCACGGCTTCGGTCTCGTACTGGCCTTCCATGGCAGCCAGCTTGCTGGGCTGCTCTTCGGCAACGACAGAAGCCTGCATATGGGCGACCGGCATCATGAGCACCGTCGCCACCAGCGCGACGATGGCGCCCCAGCGCATGGTCACGTTCACGAAGTGCTCGTGGCGCCCGCGCAGGTGGTAGTACGCAGCGATCGCCATCGCGACGAACGCGCCGAAGATGATCAGCGCGATGACCGTGTGCAGGTACGTCGGGACAGTCTGCGGGTTGAGTGCGGCAGCGAAGAAATCGGTGATGACGGCCTTCGCGCCACCCGCCGTCTGCTCGACCTCATAGCCCGCCGGCGTCTGCATCCAGGAATTGGCGATGAGAATCCACAGCGCGGAAAGAAGCGAGCCCGCCCAGACGAGCCACGCCGACACCGTGTAGAACTTGGGAGAAACCTTCTTGCGGCCGAACAGCAGCACGCCCAGAAACGTCGATTCCAAGAAGAACGCGAACAGCGCCTCGGCGGCCAGCGGCGAACCGAAGATGTCACCCACGAAGCGCGAGTAATCCGCCCAGTTCGTGCCGAAGCTGAATTCCATCGTGATACCCGTCGCGACACCAACCGTGAACGTCAGCGTGAAGACACGCACCCAGAACCGCGCAGTCGCCTCGTCTGCCGGGTCTTTCGTCTTGTAGGCGCGCGTCTGAGACACGGCGACAAACAGGCCCAGCCCGATGGACATCGGGACGAACAGAAAGTGGAAGATAACCGTCAACGCGAACTGGAGACGCGACAGAAACACCACATCGCTTAAAAGCTCCATTATCCCTCCTCAATTACACCTGGCGCTTCGATGAACGCGCGCCAGATTCGCTCTTCCTTCGAGCCGCCTTATTGTAATGCCGATATGGAGAATTTGTGAAACGATTTCGTAACGTGTACCAAACCGCCGCAAGAGGCGTTCTCGAGCCGCGCGGGCTATTCCAGTCGCAAGCCTCGTGCCCTCCCGCACGCATGCGGCCGTCAGGTGTCTATTTCCCCACGGTCGTCGTGCAGGTCATTGGGCATCACGCGGATGTCGATCAGCCCCATCTCGCGAAACGCCTGCGCCGTGCGGTGCGGCACGGTAATGTCGTCTTGGAACTTCCCGCAGTATTCGAGTGCCTGCACCAAGGTCACGTTGTGGTTGAGGTCAGCGTGCGTGTCAACGTCGGGGACGTCGGGCAGATACAGCGCCGGCAAGCCCAGCGCGGCGGCCTTCTGGATATAAGCAGGAAGCACCGTCAGCCCGTCTTTGTTGTAGAACACGCCATCGTGCGTGAAGCGCGTCGTTGCCGTCCACCCGATAACGCTCACGCCCATTTCCTGGTCGGGAGCGAGCACGATGCCGCCCCCTTCGCGCGCGCACAGGGCATGCAGGCGCTCAAAGCCCTCGATGATGATGCTGCGGCGCAAGGCGGGCATATCGCAGCCCATGGAAAGCACCGTATCGTACCCGCGTTCCCACACTTGGGAAAACGCGTCGTTGTAATGCTCGTCGAAACTCGCGCCGTCATCGTGGATGAAGATGAGCTCGCGCGGCCACGTACCGCTCGCCGCGAAAAGCTCGCGCATCTTGCGTTCGCTTTCAGCGCCCGGTGAAGAGATGAAGATGTCGTACTCGTCATGTACAGGGGCATACTCGCACGTGCCTTCGAGCGCCTGGCGCTCCAAATCGGCACGTTCCAGGTCAGCAGCCGCATCGCAGCAGCATTCCACAACATCGAAGAACATGCAGTGGTACAGCGCACTGGCGACCTCGGGGGCATACCACCCGTCCTT
>CASDTD010000246.1 GCA_949283445.1 uncultured Coriobacteriia bacterium
AAACACCCTGGCTTTGCTGGATCGTGTCGATGAGCACGCCCTCGTGGTTGGATTGGAAGCAATCCATTTCCACGCCCCGTTCGACCGCGTACGTGCAGGTGTCACGTTCGATGTCGGCGAGCGTCGTCGTGCCGTAGACCTCGGGTTCGCGTTGCCCCAGCAAATTGAGGTTGGGGCCATTCAACAGCAGAAACCTCACCGTGTCTCACCCCACATCACGCCGCCGTTTTGCTCGACGAGCCGCGCTTTGGCAGCGCACCATGCCTCGAGGTGCGCCATGATGGTGTCTTCCGGCACCGTGCACACGTTCCAGCTCGCGATGTCCTCCAGCAGCACGAAGCGCACCTGCCCGGCACGCGCTTTCTTGTCGGTGCGCATAAGCTGGTACAAATGGCTCGCGTCCGCCGTCCAGGGAATTTCCGGCAACCCCAGCGCGTCGAGCAGAGCATCTTGCTTTCTCACGACATCGACATCGAGGCCCGTCATCTCGACCGAAAGCCGCGCGGCAAAGCGCATGCCCTCTGCCACCGCCCTGCCATGGGCGATAGTGCCGTAACCTGCCGCATTCTCGATGGCGTGCGCCAGCGTGTGGCCGTAGTTCAGGCATGCCCGCATGCCCGCCTCGCGCTCGTCGGCGGCAACGACGTGCGCCTTGAGCTCGGCCGCGCGGAACACCGCCTCTTCAAGCAGCGCATCGTCGTGTTCAGCAAGGGCAGACGCATTGTCGCGCAGCCATTCGAAAAAGGAGCGGCGCGGCGCGATAATCGCGCTTTTCACGGTTTCGGCAAACCCGTTTGCCCAGTCTTCGTCAGACAACGTGTGCAGGCAGCGGATGTCAGAGCAAACCAGCAACGGCTGATGGAAGGTGCCGACCAGATTCTTGCCCGCCGTCAGGTTGACGGCCGTCTTGCCGCCGATGGACGAATCGACCATGGCCAGAAGCGTCGTGGGAACCTGCACGAAGTCGATGCCCCGCATATAGGTGGATGCCACGAACCCTGCCAGGTCGCCCACCACGCCACCGCCCACGGCGACGATGAGGTCACTGCGGTCGATTCCCATGCGTGCGAGCTCTTCCCACATCTCGGCGGCGAGCTCGACGGATTTCGATTCCTCCCCCGGCGGAACGAGCAGGTCGAAGGTCTCGAAGCCCGCTTCCTCCAAGCGCTTCTTCACAAGCTTACCGTAGGCCGGCCCCACCGTCTCGTCAGACACGACCACGGCGTGGGCGCAGTCTTTGCGAGCGCGCACCGCCTGCCCCAACGAGGCGAACGTGCCTTTGCCTATGCGAATCTGGTACTGACACCCGCTGGCCAGCGCCACGTCAATCAAGCGGCCATCGCTCACAGCAAGCCCCTTTCCTCGAGTTCCTTCTTGCAGCGCAATGCGACCTTCTGGACCGTGAGCCCCGAAGAGTCGACGATGATGTCCGCGGCCTGCTCGTACAGAGGAAGCCGCTCTTCGTAGATTTCCGCAACCGGACGCGGGCCGGACAGCATCGGCCGCGTCTCAGGACGCGAGATGCGCCCGATGGCCTCCTCGCAGCCCACCCGCAAGTAGATGACCGTACCCAGTTCGGCCAAAACGGCGCGGTTGTCCGGGTTGCACACGATGCCACCCCCGCACGAGACGATGGAGCGCCCCTCGTAGGCGATGCCCTTCAAGGTGTTCGTCTCGATGCGCCGAAACCCGCGTTCACCTTCGGCCGCGAAGATGTCTGGGATGCTGCGGTGCTCGATGGCCTCGATGCGCTGGTCGACGTCGATAAGCGAAAGCCCCGTGAGCACGGACAGGCGGCGTGAGACGCTCGTCTTGCCCGAGCCCATGAAACCGACGAAGAAGATATGATCTGTGCAGACGGGACGGCTCATCGGTCGATCCTGTCCAGATAGGCGTCGAGCGCGGCCAGGCAGTCGTCCATACAATCGCCGCCGAATTTCTCCAGATAGGCGCTTGCAAGCACGAAGGCGACTTCGGCTTCCGCAACGACCGCCGCCGCCGGCACGGCGCAGACATCGGAGCGTTCCTTGGAAGCGGCGACTGGCTCGAGCGTGTCGGTGTCCACGGTGGACAGCGCCGCGCGCATGGTAGGGATGGGCTTCATGGCAGCACTCACGACAAGCTGCTCGCCCGTGGTCATGCCGCCCTCCAAGCCGCCGGCGTTATTGCTCTCGCGGAAAAAGCCCCGTTCGGGAGCGTAGGAAATCGGGTCGTGCACCTCGTTGCCGGGTTTGGACGCCGCGGAAAAGCCCATGCCGAACTCCACGCCCTTGATGGCGGGGATGGAAAACAGCGCCGCGCCGATACTCGAGGTCAGACGTG
>CASDTD010000247.1 GCA_949283445.1 uncultured Coriobacteriia bacterium
CCGCGCGCCGTTGAGCCGCAGTTCGAGCGCAGGGAAGATTACGTCATCTTGCGCGAGCTGGCGTTGCGCATGGGGGATTCCGAAGAGAACTGGCCGGCGCATGACCTTACCGAGGAGCTCGCGCGCACTATTGCGCCGACGGGTATGTCTTGGGAGCAGTTCACGCAGTTGGGCCTGTGCGGCAACGGCTCGCAGTATTACAAGCACGAGCTGCTCGACCCGGCATGCGACAAGCCGCGCGGGTTCGCCACGCAAAGCGGCAAGATCGAACTTGCCAATCCGTTTCTCGAGAGCTTGGGCGCTGGGCTCACGGCGCGCTTTTTCCCTGTGTCTGGCGTGCACACGGGTCGTCGGGACGACGATGGCTGCGTGACGCTCATCACCGGCGCGCGCAAGCAACCCTACTGGGCGTCGTCGTATTTCGAGGTGCCGGACATGCGCAAGCGCCATCCCAGGCCGACGGTGGAGATGTCGCAGGCCACGGCAAAACGGCTGGGGCTTGACGAAGGCGATGAAGTGCTCATCTCGCGTCAGGATACGCCCGACGTTGAGATACTCCAGTACGTGCATATAGCAAATATGGTCGATGGTGTGGCATCTGCAGAGTACGGATGGTGGTATCCTGAACAAGAGCCCGGAGAACCGGGGTATTCGGGGTGCTTCGCATCGAATGCCAACCTGCTCACGCGCGGGGAGACGGGCATGGACCCCGAGCCGCTCATCGGGACGTGGATATACAACGGCATTCCGTGCCGTATCAGGAAGAAAGGCTAGTCACGTGAAGAAGAAGTACGCGATTCTCATCTTTTCGAAACCGCCCATTCCGGGTCTTGTCAAGACGCGCCTGACGCAGGAGCGCGGCGGCATGTTCACGCAGGAGCAGGCGGCGCAGTTCTTCAAACGCAGCCTGTGGGACGTCACCGAGCTTGCCTGCTGGTGCATGGACGATCTGGAAGACCTGAACAAGCAGGAGCGCGAGGCCAATCCGGGTGCGCCGGAACGCAGCTACGACCTGTTCATCTCCACAACGCCCGCTAACAACGTCGAGCTCATGAAAGAGACCATCTTCGAAATCGGGCAGTGGCCGCGCGATATCAAGTTCATGGCGGATAAGGGTGCGAGCTTCGACGACCACTTCGATTACGCGTTCAAAGAGATTTTCGACCAGGGCTATGAGGCCATCGTGTCCATCGGCGCCGATATCCCCACCTTGCCGCGTACGCATGTCTCACAGGCGTTCCAGTGGCTCATCTACTTTTCCGAGGTGCTCGGCACGCCCGGTTTCGTACAGGCGCCGTGCCAGGAATGCGGTACATCGCTTGTGGGCTTGTCTTTCGACACCCCGCTTGACCATCAGGGCATCTATTACAACATGGACGGACGTCCTGCGCTGGACGGTTACCGCGAGAAGCTTGAGGCGGGCAATATCCCGAATGCGTATCTCGCACCTGTGGCCGATGTCGACGAGGTCGAAGACCTGGCCCATGCGCTGTCGTGTGCCCGTGCGCTCGAATGCGCTTCGAAATACCAGACGGACATCTACGTTCCCAAGCGCGTGCTGCAATGGGCCGATTTCATGGGCTTGAAGTCGGTCGCGCCTCCCAACGAGAACCACGACCCGCGTCAGTACATGGACGACCCGGATGAAACGGGCGCGGCGGCGCCGGCGCACGAGCCCGAGCCGACCGACGGTCATTTCGAATAGGCGCATACGCCGCATATGCAAAGGTGGTTGTGAAGCAGATGTCTGAACGCAGAGAACTGCACAGGGTTCGCGCGCTGTGCCCGCATTGCCTCGAGCAGTTGCCGGCAAGCGTCTGGGCAGACGAAGACGGCAAGGTGTGGATGACGCGCACCTGCCCCGAGCACGGCGAGATTAAGACCTATGTCTGGCCGAATGCCGAGCATTACGAATGGCTGCGCAGCATGCATATGGAGCCGACGCGGCCCAAGGTGACTGATTACCC
>CASDTD010000248.1 GCA_949283445.1 uncultured Coriobacteriia bacterium
CGCACGTCTGGTTGCCGGGCAGATTGGGGCCCGAGCGCTTGTCGTCGACCCGATTGACGAACGCGCCCGCTCTTTCTACAGGCGTTATGGATTTCGGGATATTCCTGGTTTGTCCCGCATGTTCGCAAAGCTCGTGTGAGCGTACGAGAACGGGCATGCTCCACGGCGTGACTCTTGTTCAGAAACGCCCATGCCAGAAATTGAGGAGTTGGAGAGCATTTCTCATGCGGATCTGCTCTCCAACTCCTTTTCATTTGGCGTTTTGCCAATCCGCATCGAGTTGGAGAGCAGATTCATGACGCCACTGCTCTCCAACTCGCGTTTTTCTGGCAAGGGGGTGCGGACGGGGAAGCCGTGCCTCTACATGTTCAGCAGCAAGCCGCCGTCGCAGGGGATGCGTGCGCCGCGGATGAACGAAGCCGCCGGGGATGCCAGGTACACGCACAGTGCGCCCACTTCCATTGGCTCGCCGAAACGGTGAGCGGGCATGACGTGCTCGACGGCATCGAGCGTCTCGGGCGCCAAATGCGCATCGAGATCGGAGTGGATGAGGCCGGGCTGGATGGATACGGCGCGGATATCGTCTTCGGACAGTGCGATGGAGAGGTACTGTGTGAAGAGGTCGACCCCCGCTTTCGCCGCGCTGTAGGCTGCCAGGTGTTGCCCGGGGTTGACAGGGGCTCGCACGGCCGCCGTCGAGGAGATGTTGATGATGAGGCCGCCCGTCTTGTGCTCGATCATCGAAGGAGCGAACTCGTAGACCATGTAGGCTACGCCGTTCAGGTCCGTGCCGATGACGCGTTCCCAGTCCTCGAGCCCATGTTCGGAGAGGAACGGGGCGGTGGTGTCCACACCGGCGTTGTTCACGAGCACGTCGATGCGGTCGTAGATTTCGAAATAGCGCTGTTTGGCTTCGACGACGGAGTCGTGGCTTGACACGTCGCAGGCGATGCAAGCGTGCGTGCCGCGCGTGTTCTGCTGCAGCTCTTCGACGGCTTGCTTTCCGCGTTCGGTATTGCGGCACAAGATGGCGACGTTGGCGCCGCTTTGCGCGAAGGCACGCGAGATGCCCCAGCCAATGCCGCGCGCTCCGCCCGTGACGATGACATTCTTGCCGGATACGTCGTAGGCACCCTCCATAGAGTCAATGGGCGTGGATTTGATGATGCTCATGCAGGTTCCCCTCTCCGATATGCGCCGCAAACAGGCATGTAAATATGAGTATGTTCACTATAGTGCGCGAAGAGCCTGATGCGCCGAACCTGAAAGAAGACGTGCATCCGGCACTTCTGCACCCTTGCGAAAGCCTGATCGTTTGAGCTGAGGCCAGTTGCGGCTATTCCGTTTCCGGGAATGTCTATGCTCGTTTGGCACGAGATCCGATGAGTCTGGCATACGCGGCAAGGGGTTTGGCATAGCCATTGAATCTTCGCGCGTCCGTTTTCTAGAGTGAAGATGCCACTTTGAAGCAAGGCGCAAGGGAAGGGGACACCATGTCGTTCAATCACTACCCACATGTTTACCGGCCGCTCGACGTTGGCAGCATGCATCTGAAGAACCGGATTCAGTATTCTCCCATTGTCACCAATCACGCTGGATTCGTCGACGGGACGGTGACGGACCGACTGTTCGACTTTCTCGAAGCCCAGGCGAAAACAGGTTGTGCGCTGGTCACCATTGGCTCTTCGCCGGTTAATTTCGAGGAGGGACGCGACTACTACGGGTGCCTCTCGATTACAAGGGATGATAATCTCGCCGATCTCAAGTCGATAGCCCGGCTCATGCACCGGCATGATTGCAACGTTTCCGTAGAGCTTCAGCATGCGGGCCAATGGGCAAGCTATACGCTGCTGAAAGATGGCAAGAAGGCGTATGTTCCTTCTCTTGTCGAGGGGTTTCACGATCCGGACCGCTGCAAGGAAATGACGCGTGAGGATATGGACCAGGTCATTCGAGATTATGTAGCCGCTGCGCGGCGCTGCAAAGAAGCCGGGTTCGACATGCTGATGGCGCATATGGCTCACGGCAACCTGCCGTCTTCGTTTCTGTCGCCTGCCTGGAACCACCGCACCGACGAGTATGGCGGTTCCCTGGAAAACCGTATGCGGTTTCCGCTGGAGATTCTCAAGGCTCTGCACGAAGTGACGAATGGGGACATTCCCATCGAGATGCGCGTCGTCGGCAACGAATGGGTCGAAGGCGGCATGCCGTTCGAGGAGCGTATTGAGTTCGTGAAACGGGCACGTCCGTACATCGACATGGTCATCGTGTCCGCCGGCACGCTGAGAGTCGAGGAAGCGCAGGCATATAACATGCCGGGATACTACGCTGAACCCCTGCTCAACGTGAAATATGCCGCAGCCTTGAAGGAAGCCTGCCCCGACCTTGTCGTTTCCGTCTGCGGGGGCATCTCGACGCTGGACGAAGCCGAAGAGATCATAGCCAGTGGGAAAGCCGACGTCGTCGCCATGGCCAAGGCGCTTATGGCGGACGAGGATTTTGTCAACAAGGGTTACCGTGGGCAGGAGGCCGATATCAGGCCCTGCATGCGCTGCCTGTACTGCCTGCGCGACATGGAAGCGGCAGCGCACCTCGAGGGCTGCGCGGTCAACCCCATCATGGGGTGGGAGTACCGAGGCACGCAGCTTGTTCCCCTGGCGAAGCGTCAAAAAGCCATGGTCATCGGGGGAGGCCCTGCGGGCATGGAGGCCGCGCGCGTGCTCGACAAGCGCAATTTCGAGGTCGTGCTCTACGAGAAAGAACCCGAACTTGGCGGGCGCCTGCCCGAAGCTTCGGCGCTGCCCTTCAAGGATGGCTTCAGGAGGTATCACGAATGGGTCGTTCGCAAGACGAGGGAATTGGGTATCAAGATCACGACGGGGCATGCTGCGACGCCTGACGATATCCGCGCGGAGGCCCCTGACGTCGTCGTGCTGGCCATGGGCGCGCAGCTCAAGAAGCCGTCGATTCCCGGCATCGACGGCAATAACGTCTTCGACGTCGCGTCGGTCGACTGCGGGCTGGCGCAGACGGGCAAGCGAGTCGTTGTCTGCGGCGCGGGGCCGTCTGGTGCGGAATGCGCGCTCGGGCTTGCGATGGAGGGTAAGCAGGTCACGCTCGTGGGCAGGCATCCGGTAGACGAGTTCTTCTCTGACTTCTCCAGCATTATGCGCGTCTTGCTCATGAAGCGGCTCGTCGACAGCGGTGTCGAGCTCGTGGGCGAGGCTGACGTGGTCGCGTTTTCCGATGCGGGCGTGACGGTTGCCTGTGGAAACGGGGAGAGAAAGCTCATCGAAGCTGATGCTGCGGTTGTCGCCTTCGGCCTCGTTTCCGAAAGCGAGGAGCGCGACGCGCTCGCACAGGTCGTGCCCGAAACCTATATCGTCGGGGACGCGAGACATCCCGGCATGATTGGCGATGCGGTCAACGATGCGTATTGGGCATGCCGGACATTGGGGTGTGAGGCATAGAAGCACGCGTGGGCGGTGGGCCGTTATGCATCCCCGCCACGCTCAACGCCAGAAAACGAGGAGTTGGAGAGCGTTTCGTGGGCTGATCTGCTCTCCAACTCGTGTTCGTTTGGCGTTTTACTGTTCTTCATCGAGTTGGAGAGCGAATTCATGCTGTCATTGCTCTCCAACTCGCGTTTTTCTGGCAAGGGGCGGAAACGTCGAGCGGATTGCCTGACCTGCCGGGCGCTACCTTGCGGAAACGTTAGTTTCGCCTTGCGTGCTTTTCGCGTAGAATACCCGGGTATGCGAAACGGAGGGATGGCAGAGCGGTTGAATGCAACGGTCTTGAAAACCGTCGGGCGGCGTGAGTCGTCTCCGGGGTTCGAATCCCCGTCCCTCCGCCAGCAAGCTGCGATCTGTCAATTTTTTTCGCATGTGCAACGCGAGCCTGGCCATAACTTGCGTTTTTTGCCATATTTCATTGCATATCCGCAAAAAACTGCAGCTGATTTATCCCGCGCATTGCATATCCGCAGAAAACTGCAAGGCTGCTCTTGTCCGGTGCGTTTTCGAGGCGGGTTGACCGCATGAGCGAAGCCGAAGACATAGCGTACATGCGCACGTGTGTCGAGCTCGCGCGTGAAGCCGAGGCGCTGGGGGAAGTTCCCATCGGCGCGCTCGTCGTGCACGAAGGCGCAATCGTGGCAAGCGCGTACAACCGGCGCGAAATCGACGCGGATCCGGCGGGCCATGCCGAATTTCTGGCGATGAAGAGGGCGGCCGAAAAGCTCGGGCGCTGGCGGCTTTCCGGGTGCACGGTCTATGTGACGCTCGAGCCCTGCCTCATGTGCGCGGGTCTCATGTATCAAGCTCGAATAGACCGGTGCGTCTACGGAACGGCAGACCCGAAAGCCGGTGCTTTGGGTACACTGTACAAGATTAACGAAGACGAAAGGCTCAACCATCGTTTCGAGGTCACAGCCGGCGTGCTCCAAGAAGAATGTGCGGAGCTGCTGCGTGACTTCTTCGCGCGGTTGAGGGGGAAGAAGTGAACCCGAAGGTCAGCATAATCATATCGTTCTTCAACGCGGAGCGAACACTGCAGCGCTGCCTTGCCGGCGTGCTCGGGCAGACGTATGACAACATCGAGGTCATCCTCATCGACGACGGCAGTACCGACGGCGGTGGGGAGCAGGCCAAGTTTTACGCGCACGAAGACGCTCGCGTCAACCTGATACAGAAGGAGAACACGGGCGTTTCCGATTCGCGTAATATCGGTTTGGATGCCGCGACGGGCGATTGGGTCTACATCGCCGATGCAGATGACTGGCTGGCGCCGTGGACCATCCAGACCTTTATGGACGCGGTCTTGAGTCCGAGTTGCGATCTGGCCGTGTCCGATTTCTATCGCGTCAAAGGCTCGCTCATCGCGCATAAGAAGGGGCCATCATCGGGGCTTGTCTCGTGCGAACAGTACATCAAGTTCATGTCGCAGCGCCCCGCGAACTTCTATTACACCTCGTTGTGGAACAAGGTGTTCCGCCGCTCCATCATCGAAGAGCACGGCATGCGCTTCGACACGTCGATGCAGTTCGGCGAAGACCATGTCTTCATCCTCGAGTACCTGCATTTCGTCGAGCGC
>CASDTD010000249.1 GCA_949283445.1 uncultured Coriobacteriia bacterium
CGCTCTCGCGCCCGTTACCTACGGCGCTCAGGGCATCGAGCCCCTGCCGTTGTCCGAGCTTTCCGACGACGAGGGCGATGCCCAGGCAATCAGAAGCGAGCTCGAGCGTGCGGCGCTCGAAGCGCATACCGCCTACGGTGCGCGGGACTTTTCCCAGGTCGACCTTGTGTGGGACGGCGGCCGTGCCTGCGTGCTCGACGTCGACCTCTCCCCGTCGTTCGCGGAGGGCTCCCCGTTCGTGCGTTCGTGCGCCGTAGCGGGCATCTCGTTTGACGCGCTTTTAGCGGAATTGATCGAGCAGGCGGCTGCACGCGGCTAGCGCAATTTGCTATAACGAAAACACCTGCAATTCGCACGGAGGTGCTCATATGCATTACGAAGAGAAGCTTGTCGAGGGGTTGTACTGGATCGGTGGCGACGATATGCGCCTAGGCCAGTTCGAAGGCGTGCACCCGGTCCCGCAAGGCATGTCATACAGCAACTATCTCATCTTGGACGAGAAGACGGTCCTCATGGACACCATCGACCGCGCGGTCGAGGAGCGCTTCATCGACACGGTCGATTATCTGCTGGACGGCCGCAACCTCGATTACATCGTCGTGCAGCACGTGGAACCCGATCATTCCGCAAGCCTGGAAGAGGTCGCCACGCGTCATCCGGAGGCCACCATCGTGTGCTCGGGCATGGCCAAGCGCATGATCGGGCAGTTCTTCGACGAGAAGCTCGCGGCGCGCTGCCAGACGGTGAAGGAAGGCGACACGCTCGAATGCGGCGTGCGCACGCTGGAGTTCTTCACCGCGCCCATGGTGCACTGGCCCGAGGTCATGGTCACCTATTGCGCGCATGACAAGGTGCTGTTCTCGGCGGATGCGTTCGGCACGTTCGGCGGCATGAAGGGCCGCCTGTACGACGACGAATTCGAATTCGAGACGGAATACCTGCCCGAGGCACGCCGCTATTACGCCAACATCGTCGGCAAGTACGGAGATTCCACGCTCGCCGTGCTGAAGAAGGCCGCCACGCTCGACATTCAGATGGTCTGCCCGCTGCACGGCCCGGTGCTGCGCCGCTACATCGCGCAGATGGTCGAGAAGTACCAGACGTGGGGTGCCTACGAGCCCGAAGAGCAGTCTGTCGCCGTCATCTACGCCTCCGTCTACGGCGGCACGCGCGATGTGGCCGAGGCGCTCGCGTTCAAGCTGCGCCGGCGCGGCGTCGCGCACGTGAGCATCAACGACCTCACCATCGACGATTCCAGCTACGCGCTTTCCGAGGTCTTCCGGGCCAGCAACGTCGTGCTCGCCTCTGTCACCTACAACATGGGGCTCTTCCCCCGCATGGCCACGCTGCTGCACGACATGGCGGAGCACGGCGTGAAGAGCCGCCGCTTCTCGTTCGTGCAAAACGGCACGTGGGCGCCGCAGTCGGGCAAGCTCATGCAGGCCGCCGTCGACAAGCTCGAGGGCTGCGAGCAGGTGGGCGAGATGCTCACCATCAAATCCCGCTTGAAAGACGAACAGGATGCAGACCTTGACGCACTCGTGTCCGCCATCATCGCCTCGCTCGACACGCCGCTTCCCGAGCCAGAAGTCGTCGACGTCCCGCAGGAAACGGGCGCGCCCACGCAGGCTGCCGCGCCCGACGGCAAAGCAAAGCCCAAGCCCATCGACCCCGCGCTCATGAAGGGGCTCGTGCCGCCCACGGGCAACCCCTATGGGCAGCGCAACGTCGACCAGAAGGTCATCGAGGTGTGGAAGTGCACGTACTGCGGCTATGAGGTCGAGGTGCCGGCGGGCACGGACATGAGCAACTTCACTTGCCCGGTCTGCCTGAAGGTGGGGCTGTTCAAGAAGAGTCGCGAGAAGATCGTGCCGGCAGGGCAGTAAGCGCGTCTTCGTTGTGTGCTTTATAATGAGACGCGGCCTTGCCCGCCCTCGCGGCGCGCGGGTGGTGGTACTCTACAAGACCAGATGCTGCGGCATTGCCGCAGACGCATGACGAGCAATCCCGATCGTAGAAGGGTGCAGTGCAATGAACAAGGGCTTGGTTTTCATGGTCGGTGCAGCGGCTGGCGCGGTTGCCGCCCTGCTGCTCTCCCCGCATTCCGGTGAGAAGAACCGTGCGATTTTGGCCGAGAAGGTCGAGCATTATTCCGAAAGTGGCGAGCAGCTGTTCCAGCGCGCCGCCGAAACCGTGCGCGACAAGGTGCGTGACACGGGCGAGAACGTGCGTCCCACGGCTGACGAGATTCGCGTGAAAATCAACGAGGCGCGCAACCGCATCGCCGAGCAGGTCACGCGCAACCGTGGCGTGCAGGACGTGGAAGCCGACGTCGCAGATGTGGCAGAAGACATCGCCGAAGACATCTCCGCTGCTCCGGCAACGGCGTAACGCTGCAAAAGATGATGCACGGGTAACGGCAGGTTTATGTTCTCGACAGAAGAAGCGTGCAAGAAGCGCGTCTACATCGCCACTAAAAAGGGGCGTCTGAAGAAAGTCGGCAGAGTCCGCGCGGTCGTGTTTCACCCGAACCGGGCGGAAGTCGTCGGCTATATCGTGAAGCGCCCGGACTTGCTGCTCATGTTCAAGCGGGGCGACCGCTTCTGCGCCGCCGATAGTCTCGAGCTCACCGAAGATGGCTTCGTGGCACCCGAGGAGCCCGGCGTTTGGGGGCGCGAGGCCTGCAAGCGCCTCGATATCGACTACGATCTGTGCCTGCTGTGGGTGGGCATGCCGGTCGTGAACGAGACGGGTCGCGAGCTGGGCACGGTGAAGTGCGTGTTCTTCGACGGCGCGACGCGCAGGGTCGACCACATCGACATTTCCGTGGACAGCGTCGCACGCACGCTGCTGGGCGAATCGGAAATCGCCCGCGATGCGATTGTCGGGTTCAAGGACGGCGCACTGGTCGTGACAAGCGCGGTCACCCAGGTGGAGGAGTCCGGCGGGGTTGCCGCTGCGGCGGGCGAGGCCTGGGCGAAGGCGAAGCACTCCGCAGCGCAGCGTGCTGACAAGGCGGAAAAGGCCATAGACAACGGCGCGTACAAGGTGGGCGAAGTGCTGGGCGCCGCCCGGCAGAAAGTCACCGCGTCTGCGGGCAAGAGCGCAGCCGCCAAAACCGCCAACGCCGAAAACGAAGAGCCGACGCAGGCGGACAAGGCCGCCCAGGCGGTCGGCCGCCAGATCGGCAAATTCCCCTCGATGTTCAAGGACTTCAAAGACGAGTTCGACAAGGCCTCGCGCGGCGAATAGACCTATGGCGAAACGGGATAGACGCAAGGGCGGGCGCCGCCACGTCAAGAAGCGGCGCATGGGCAACTGCCCAGCAGGGCGCATCGACATGCACAAAGGCGGCTACGGCTTCGTCGACACCGACGAGGGGTCGTTTTTCATCCCCAAAAACCGCACACACGGCGCTATGCCCGGCGACACCGTGGAGGTGCGCCCGCAGGGACGTGCCGACGAGCCGGGGCACAAGCGCATGGGCACGGTGGTGAACGTTTTGCACCGTGCCAACGAGTACCTGGTCGGCGTTCTGGAAATCAATGACCCGCTCGCCGTCGTCGTCTCGCAAGACCCCCGTGTCCAACACGACCTGTTCGTCGATTTGGCCAGCGTGCCGTCTGACGCGCAAGATGGCGACGTCGTGCTCGCCAAGATTACCGAATACCCTGCCCGGCATACGCCCATGCAGGGCTACGTCGTGGAAGTGCTGGGCCGTGCCGACGATCCGAACATGGACGTCGATATCATCATCCACAACGCGGGGCTTGCCACCGAGTTCACGCCGCAGGCGCTTGCGCAGGCGGCGCGCATCGAGGCAGACATCGACCAAGCTCTGCAAGAACGCGGCCGTCGTGATTTGCGGGAACGTACCGTCTTCACCATCGACCCGGCAGACGCCAAGGATTTCGACGACGCCATATCGCTCGACGAGCGCGAGGGGCTCACGCGTCTGGGAGTGCACATAGCCGACGTGTCGTCGTATGTGCCGCAGGACAGCTCTATCGACATCTGCGCGCGGGACCGCGCCACGAGCGTGTACCTGGTCGACCGCGTGCTGCCGATGCTGCCCGAGAAACTCAGCAACGACATCTGCTCGCTCAAGCCCGGCTGCGACCGCCGCGCGATGACCTGCGACATGTACCTGGACGCCTCCGCGCGTGTCGTGCGCTACGAGATTTACCCGAGCGTCATCTGCAGCAAACGCCGTTTCTCCTACGACGAGGTACAGGGCATTTTCGACATCCCGTCCGACGGCGGCGCGCCATCGGACCCGTACGCTCCCGTGCTGCGGCGTTTCCACGAGCTGGCCGAGAAGCTCGTGGCCGCCCGCGACGCACGCGGCGCGCTCGAGTTCGATTCCGTCGAGGCCAAGCCCGTCCTGGACGAGGGCGGTCAGGTGCTGCGTGTCGACCTGCGGCGCAAGACGGAGGCCACCTCGATGATAGAGGAGGCCATGATCCTGGC
>CASDTD010000250.1 GCA_949283445.1 uncultured Coriobacteriia bacterium
CGGTGCCCTGGATGAAGCAGACCGACCAGGCGCCGTACTTCTCCTTGATTTCCATGAACTTCTCGTAGACCAGGTCGTATGCCTCGTCCCAGGTGATGGTCTCCCACTTGTCCTGACCGCGGTACTTCGGGTCGCGCTTCATGGGGTGCAGCACGCGGTTGGGGTTGTAGACAGCCTCGGGCAGAGCGAGGCACCTGTTGCACAGACGGCCGCGGTTGTACGGGTTTTCCGGGTCGCCTTCCACCTTGACGAGCTTGCCGTCGTCGTCGGTGTACAACAGCACGCCGCAGCCGATGTGGCAGCCCGGCCCGGACCACGCGCTTCCGCGCGTCACGTGGAGGCCGCCTTCGTCGTACTTGAACGGCTTCTCGTGAGGCACGAGCGTATAGTTGTTCTGGTTCGCCATTTCTCTTCCCCTCTCTCTACGCTCTCTCGGTGCGCGAGCGCAAAACGCGCGCCCTCGATACCTCAAGTGTAGGGGGGATAAGGCATAGATGGCTAGTCATATGATGCACGGGCAATGCAATTCGTGCATAGAGTGGAAAAGCGCGCCGGACTCCCCGCAAACCCGGGAGACACGCCCCGAAAACCCTTGCTGCAGCGCAACGGCTCGAGACCTGCTATTCCACCTGCTTGCGCAAGCAGTCGACGAACTCGCGCACAAACGCGCCATCCTTCTCTTTCCTCCACCCAACGCCCACCTCGAAGGCGACGGGCTCGGCTTCCGGCAACGGGAAGTACTTGTAGGAATCGCCCAGCAAATTGCGCACGTGGCTAAACGTCACGCCGATGTACTTGCCGGTCTCCATCATCGTCTGCACGGCCGAGATGTCATATTGCGTGTCCTTCAAGTACCCGCCGTCGATATAGTGCTCGAACTGCTTGGGCAGATCTTCTGCGGTAGAGGAATCGGAAAGGAACGGCTGCGTCAGAACCAGATGACCCTTAAGATCGTCGAGCGAGAGCTCGTCGCGCGCGGCAAGCGGATGATCCTGGGGAACGATCGCATAAATCGGATCGTCATAGAGAGGCTGGTAATAGTACGCGTCTTCGGGAAACGCGAGCTCGGGGCGCGAGGTGACGATGGCGAGGTCGATGCTGTTGTCGGCGAACGCGTCGGGAACCTCGCCCAACTCGAGGCTGACCAGACGCAGTTGAGATTTGGGGTGCAGCTGTTGGAACTCCATGACAGCAGGCGCCATGATGAACCTGCTCGCCCCGAACAGATACCCGATGACCAGCACTTCGTCTGCGCCCGCCTTGAGCGAATCCAGATTCGCCAGCGCACGATCGTAGTCGGCCACGACCTTGGAGGCATCCACCACGAAGCTGCTCCCCACGCTCGTGAGCGATACACCATGGCTTGTCCGCGTGAACAGCTCGACTCCGAGTTCCTGCTCGATACGCGCAATATGCCTGCTGAACACCGACTGCGTGACGTAGAACTCACGCGCTGTCTGCGTGAAGTTAAGCGTCTGTGCAAGTCGGATGAACTCGCGCAAATCGCTGATTCTCATGTACGGCCCTCTCTCCATGCGCTGCCGTATCAGCGCTATTCGATTATCTGTTGCCGTTGATTATGTCGCGTCTTGGAGAAATCAGGTATCGCCGCTCGGTACCATTAGCATCACCCTTAAGCCAAAAACGCGGCCAGGCACGCCTGCCCAGCCGCGTTTGGAAGCGATTAGCGCGCGAGCACGCCATCCATGAACTCGATGATGCCCCACTCGACCTCGTCTTTGATTTCGTCGTAGTTGTGAATCTCATGACGGAAGCCCGGATAGAGCATCGTGGTGACATCGTGGCCCGTCTCGATGAGCCAGTTGCTGACCAGGTACACGCCCTCGCCGTAGTTGCCGACCGGATCCGCGTCGCCGGCGATGTTGTAAATCGGCAGTTCCTTCGGCACGCGCTCGGCCCATTCGGTGCCCTCGATGACCTTCATCATTTGCGTGAAGTCGTACAACGACTTGTTGAGCGTCGGCTTGGTGAAGGCGTCGAAGGGGTCCTCGGCGTGGTCGCGCTGCACGTATTCGTCATCGCAGATCCACTCGTTGCCGAGCTTGATGTCGCCGCAACGCTCGCACATCCAGCCCATGAGCTCGCCCGTGAATGCAGGGTCGGACTCGTCGCCCTTGCCAGCATCGATGGCGGCCTTGATGTCGGCCGCAGCCACGTCGACATTGCGGAACTGCCCAGGCGTGCCGCAGATGGTGACGCCGGCCAGCTCGTCACCGTACTCTGCCATGAAATCACGCGCAATCATGGAACCCATGGAGTGCCCGAAAAGGAAGTAGGGCAGGTCGGGATACTTCTCGCACACGACGCCCTTGAGCGTATGCTCGTCTTCCATCATGGTGTGGCAACCTGCATCGCCCCAGTCGCCCCAGGTGTCGTTTTCCATCGCCGTCTTGCCATGCCCAACATGGTCGTCGGCAGCGACGATGTAGCCCGCATCCAGAAACGCGACAATCATGTGGAAGTACCTGCGGGAGTGCTCGCCGAACCCGTGGATGAGCTGCACGATGCCCTTCGGCTCGCACGCGGGCACGTATATCCACCCCTGCACCTGGTCACGGCCGTTAAATGACGGGAAACTCACTTCATGAAGCATGCTGGCCTCCTTGCGCCGCAAAGGTATATTCACGTGCGTTATTGTACCGTGCCAACGCCGCGCACGCCGTCGTGGGCACGCTGCTCCCCGCAAGCTCCACAAGCCTGCACTGTGACAAAGGGTCACATCAAATGTCACGCCATTGTGCCGCAAGCAGATCGCGTCACGCAGACTTCGTCACCAGCGGCGTTTTCAGACTTACAACGCTCGGTTTCCGTGCGGGTGCAACCAGGCGAACCACGCATCGGCGTCGGGCTGCGCGACGTCCATGAGCTTGATGTCCGTGCCTGTTCCGGCTGCGGATTTCGCGTGCAGCGTCGCGACGCGCGACATGCGCTGGAAGGGATTGGTGGCCAGATATCCGTACTGGATCTTCTTGCGCGGGAAGGTGACGCTTCTCACCGAGAAGCCCGCATTCACCACGCGCATGAAGTCGCGATTGTAGGCAAAACCTGAACCGCGGTACCACAGCACGGCGCTGACGCCTTCGCACACGATGCAGAGCACGGAAAGGACGTAGACCGCGACGAAAGCCGCGATGAACTTCAGCACGACAAGCGGCGCGGCGACGGACATGATGCACTGCATGACAACGCAGGCGACGAGCAGCCAGAACCCGAAACCGCCCCAGGTGCACCTGCGCACCAACGCACGTCGCAGTGCCACAGGAGCGACGGGCACCGTCTGCACGGGAACGTCTGCGAACTCCGGTGCGAGACCGTTGAGAATCTCCGGCACACGCGAAAGCTTCACGAAGGGGTGCACGATGAGCCCCTGGCTTATGCTGGTGCTCTTGTCGTTGGTCTCGCCCTGCGGGGCTGAATCGATCTTGCCCAGCGAAAGCTCGCAGTAGCCGAAGAGACGCCGCAAGAACCCCTGCTTGACGATGACGGACTGGACACGGTCGATGTCGAGCCCGTGAAAGCTGCGCGACAGCAGGCCATGCTCGACCTCGATGCGCCGGTCGCGCCGCATCGCGCGAAAGCCGCCGTAGACCAGAAGCGATGCGACGGCCGACACGGCCCAGACGAACAGCATCACCCCGATGACCAGCAGGACGCCGAACACGATGGCAAACCCCGCACCCCACGAGACCATCGAGTCGCGCACGCTGTTCAACAGCGGCCCGACGACGCCGCCCACCACGGAGATGAGCGTGCCCAGAATGCCGATGGCGATGGCGGCAGATGCCGCGCTGTTCGTGAGCGCCGAGAGCAAGAGCTCCTTGTTGGTGAGGCGGTACTCGTAGCTGATGCGCCCGGTCTCGACTTCGGCACCACCGAATATGCCGCGCACGTCCTCGAACGCCTCGCTCACATCGTCGAGCACGTTACCGCCGACGGCGACTGCATCGGGTGCAGCAGCGCGCGTGGAAGATGATGCGGCGGCCTGACCCGAGAGAATCGCCTGCTTGCGTGCGAAGATCTCGCGCCGCAGGCTCTCCGCCGCGGCCTTGGTGACGTAGGGGATGGTGATACCCTCGTTGGAGGCACCGCCCGCCGTGTCGATCTTCACCGTGCACACGCCCACGAGGCGCTGGAGCACGGAAGCATTCTGGTTGACCGATTGCACGCGCTGGTAGGGCACGTGCATGCGCTTTTTCGTGAAGATGCCCTTGTGGTAGCTGAACTCCTCTTCGCCGACTTCGTAATAGGTATGCTTGTACGACCATGCCTGATAGCCGAAGGCGAGACCGAGAAGGACGAGGAGGACGACCGCGAGAAGGCCGAGCGCGGCAAGCACGGCAAACCCCCGCCCCTCGCGTATGACTTCCATGATGCTGGTAAACGCGTCGGCGAACCCGGCGATCAAAACGATTGCGAACGCCACGACGATGCGCAACGATCCCAGCCAGATATAGCTGCTGTGCAGCTTGTACCGCTGACTTGAGGGTGCCGCCGCAGCGGCAGGCGCGGGAATCTGCACCGGCGCTCCCTGCGGGGCGCTGAACTTGTCTGCAGCCATGGTCTACACGTCCTCTTGCGCGATGCGGGCAAACTCGGCAACGCGGTCGCGCAGCTGCTCGGCCACGGCAGTCTCCAAACCGGGAATCTCGTGTTCGCCGGCTGCGGTCGCCGCCGTCACGCTGGAAAGCCCGAACGCGCGCAGGATGGGGCCCTGCTTGGTGTCGGTGCTCTGCACACGGATGAACGGAATGGTGATGTGCTTGCGCCAGATGATGCCGCAGGCGATGTCCAGAAACTCGCTCGAAAGCTCATAGCGCCAGCGCGCGTAGCGGATGAGCGGCAAGATGACCAGGAACAAGACGAGCAGCACCACGAAGACAATGGCTTCGACGACGAGCACCAACGCGCACCACACCGTCGGGATTACCAGCTGTGCGATGGTAAACGGAATGAAGCAGCACAGGAACAGGATGGCAATCCATATGGCGTCGTTGATGCGCCACACGTTCTTGACCTTCGGGTCGAGCTGTTGCGTTGGCAAAGCGGGCACGGGCATTCCTTTCGTTGGGTCTTGGCGCCGGGCGTTTGCACGCGGCGCACACGAGTCCATGATACCCGACCCCCCCCCGAGCAAATATTGCACACAGGGAAATTTCCACGCCGCCCGAAGGAAGTATCCGCAAGGTGTGGTGCACGTTTCGCAAGGGTTTGCCCCAACCGTGCGCGCAATGATGCAAAAATGAAGCCATTTTAACCGCCATATCGTACATTTTATGCAGCATACAGGGCGAAACCGCCTTTTGCAGGGGTATCGCGGGACAAAAGCTCGTCAAACGTGCACCGGAAGACACGCGAAGGCCATGCGACCTCTACGCGCCCGCCTTCTTCGCGGTCTTCTTGGACGCCGCTTTCTTGCGCGTCGTGGTCTTGCGCGCCGTCTTCTTCTTGGGAGCGGCCTTTTCCTTGGCGCGCTTGGGGCAGTCCATGTTCACGCAGATGCGCCAAGGCCCGCGTGACGTGGTGACAATGACTTCGGGCGCGCCGCACTCGTCGCAGACCTCGCCCGTGGCCTTGAGCTCGCCGCGCTGCGGCAGCGGGTAGCTCACCTCGCACTGCTCGTAATTCGTGCAGCGGATGAAGCGCTTGAGCGAGCGCGGGCTTTTCTGCGCCATAAGGTGCCCCTCGCGCCCCGCCGCCTTGCACACGGGGCATTCGCCCACATCCAACTCGGGCATCTGGTTACTCGTGCATTCCGGGTTCAGGCAGTGCGTGTACGCTTTCGCACGAAACGGCGTCACCTTGATCTGCGGGCCACCGCACACGGGGCACGTTTCTTCGACGGCGTCGTACTTGCCCTGCGGCAGCGGGTAGGTCACGTCGCAGTCCGGCCAGTTGTTGCACCCCACGAAGCTCGAGCGGTTCTTGGCAGACGTCTTGACGCACAAATCGCCCCCGCACTTGGGGCAGGTGCCCACTTTGCTGTCTGCGATGACAGCATCGGAAATGGCATCGGAAACTTGCGCCTTGGCGGGAATGAGCCGGTCCATGACCTCGCCGAGCAGCTTGCGGGAATGCAGCACGACCTCGTCGCGCTGTTTGGCACCCTGCGCGATCTGCGTCATCTCGTCTTCGAGTTCGGCGGTCATGTCCGGTGTGGTGATGTGCGGCGCGAACTGCTCGAGCGCCTCGATGACCGCGACGCCGAGCTGCGTGGGCTCGATGGGATCGTTGACGATGTAGCGCCGCGAGAACAGACGCTCGATCATATCGTGACGTGTGGCCTTGGTGCCCAGACCGTGCGCTTCCATTTCCTGGATGAGCTTGCCGGAGCTGTAGCGCGCGGGCGGCTCGGTCTGCTTGTGCTCGCATTTCGGGCTGGAGAAGTCGAGTACCTGGCCCTCTTCCAAAGCGGGCATCTGCTCGTCTTTCTTCATGCCGTACTGGTACACGCTGCGGTACCCTGGCACCACGAGCACGTTGCCACGCGCGGTGAAGGGCTCGCCTTCCACATCGAGCGTGACCTTGGTGCCCTCGACGATGGCCGCGTCGGAAAGCGTCGCCATGAAACGCCGCGCGATGAGGTTGTAGAGTTTCCATTCCTCGGGGCGCAGCTTGTCGGGGCTGGCCGCCCCCGTGGGGTAGATGGGCGGGTGGTCGGTGTCTTGCTGCTTGCCGCGCGTGGGCGTGAACGTGCCCTTGGCCAGCAGCTTTTCCGCCTGCTCGCGCAGCTCGGGCACCTTCGCGAGCGTTTTGAGCACGTCTTTGAAGTCGAGGCCGGCCGGGTAAACCGTGTTGTCGACGCGTGGGTACGAGGTGTAGCCCGCCATGTAGAGCGATTCGGCGATGCGCATGCAGCGCGCCGGCTTGATACCGATGGAGCTTGCCGCAGCCATGAGCGAGGTGGTGTTGAACGGCGCGGGCGGGTTGGACTTACGACGCTTCTTCTCGATCGTCTCTACCGTGGCCGTTTTCGCGTCGCGGATGCGCTCCATGACCGCATCCGCTTCCTTTTCCACCTTGAAGCGCGCCGTGGCATGCGTTACGCCGAAGGCGTCTTCCTCGCCAGCGCCCTGCGGCGCCGCCGTACCCGAAATGACCCAATAGTCCTCCGGCACGAATGCCTCACGCTCTTTCTCGCGCTTGACCACGAGCGCCAGCGTGGGCGTCTGCACGCGGCCCGACGAACGCACGTTGCCAAACCCGCTGTATTTCACCAGCGTCAGATACCGCGTGAGCACGGCACCCCAGATGAGGTCGATGTACTGACGCGACTCGCCCGCATGCGCGAGGTCGTAGTCGAGCGGTTGCAGCTGCTCGGGAGAAAACGCGTCCTGAATCTCCTTTTTCACGAAGGCGGAATAGCGGGCGCGGGAAATAGGCGCATCGGCGTTGGCCTCACGCACCATGGACAACGCGTCGAGGCCGATGAGCTCGCCTTCGCGGTCGAAGTCGGTGGCGATGACGACGGAATCGGCCTTCTTGGCGAGGTTCTTCAACGAGCGGATGATGTCCTTTTCCGCAGGCAGCTTCACGAGCGGCGCATAGACCAGATAGGGCAGCGCATCCATCTTCCACGCCTTCAGGCTCACGCCGTTGGCGACGAAGGGCTTTCTCACCTTCCCGCTCCACGGCGGCGTGGCCAGCGTGGACGGCATATCTGGCGCGTCGATAACCTCGCCGTCGCCGGTCACGCCCGTCCAACCGCCCTTTTTGCTGTAGACCAGTTCCTCGGGGAAATCGACGCCCAGGATATGACCGCGCAGGCCGATGGTCACGCACTCGTGGCCGTCGCGCTCGAAGCGGTACACCGGGGTGTTGTACACCTTGTCGTCCTTCGGCTTTCCCGAAGCGAGCAGCCGGGCGATCTGCTTTGCCGCGTCGTTTTTCTCTGTAATTATGAGTTCCATGTATCAGCTCGGTTTCGTGTCACGTGCAAACAAGGGCTACAATCTTACCTGAGATTGCGAGAACAGGGCCGGAAGGCCTTGCGGTGCACGATTGTAAACGTATATTCGAGTTTCTCACCACATCTTTTGCCGAAACCATCTGGCCGACACGATGCGTCTGCTGCGATATGCCGGCACGCTGCTGTGCCCCAGCTGCGCCACCAGGCTCGAATTCATAGACCTCTCCCTTGCCTGTCGCACATGTGGCGCGCCGTTCGGGGCGCTCACCTGCACCGAGTGCACCGACGCCCAACACGACGGCAGCGCGGGGCGAGGCACCCCGCGCTTCCCCTTTTCCGAAGCGCGCGCGGCCATCTCGTATGCGGGCGTGGGAAAAGACCTCATCACAGCCTACAAAGACGGCGGCGAACGGCGCCTTGACGAAACGCTCGCCGCGCTTCTGGTCAAGGCCGTTCGCGGGAATACACCCACCATGCCCGGCGCGCCTGCCTTCATGCGGCACCCCGTGGCAGATTGGTCGAACTGGGCTGACACGCTGGTGGCCATACCCGCGCGTCGCGCCGCTATCAGAAAGCGCGGCTTCGACCATCTGCTGCAGGTGGCGTCCCACGCGGCCGCGTGGCTTGACCTGCCGTTGGTGCCGGCATTGCGGCACGCCCACGAAACGCTCGACCAACGCGTCTTGGGAAGCGAACAGCGCACCAAGAACCTGCGCGGGTCGTTTGCCGTCACAGACCCTTCAGCGCTGGCCGGGGCGCGCATCGTGCTCGTCGATGACGTGCTCACCACCGGTGCGACGACATCTGCCGCCGCCCACGCGTTGTTGGCAGGTGGCGCTGCCGAAGTACGCGTCGCGGTCGTGGCGCGTGTGTGGTAAAGTAACGAGCTTGCAGGGAATCGAATAACCAGCGAAGGATGTATTCGTGCTAGGTATCAGCGGTACGGAACTCATAATCATATTATTCTTCGGTTTCCTTATCTTCGGGCCGGAGAAATTGCCCCAGATGGGGCGCACGGTCGGCCGTGCGATCAGACAGTTCAGGGAAGCTTCCGATTCCATGAGCAAGAAAATCAAGACGGAGGTCGCCGACCCGTTCCAAGAGGCCATTTCCCCTTATAAAGAGGACGTCGAAAATCTGGGCGCACCTTTGAAAGACGACTTGGCCGCCATCAACAAGAACCTCCAGGAAACCAAGCAGGCTTTCACCAATCCGCTCAAAGACGCCTTCAACCCGACGGCGTCTTCCTCTGCAACGGCGCAGGCCCCGAAGAAGGCCGCCGTCACCTCTGCGGGCACGGCACAAACCCCAGTGCCGCAGGCTTCGTCCGACGCGGCAGCCGACCCGTTCGCCGACGTCGTCTCCGCCTCTCCGTCGAAAGCAGATGACGCAGCTACTCCCGCAGGGGGCAAGCCGCTTCCCAAGACGAAGACGTCGAGCATCGCCGCTTCGCTGTACGGCCTCGACGATGCCGAAGCAGACGCGAAAGGCGGTGAGCGCTGATGCCCATCGGACCTGCTCGCATGCCGCTGATGGACCACATCGGCGAGCTGCGCCGCCGCCTGGTGCAAATCGTCGTGTGCATGCTCATCGCCATCTGCGCGCTTTACATGTTCACGCCCTACATCATCGACTTTCTCGTCCAGCCCATTCAGGAGTTTCTGCCCGACGGCCTGGACAGCCTGATTCTGACGACGCCGTTCGAGGGCTTCAGCCTGAAATTCCGCGTCGCGGCCTTCGCGGCCATCGTCGTGTGTAGCCCGCTCATCATCTGGGAATTGCTCGCGTTCTTCCTGCCCGCGCTCAAGCCCAAGGAGCGCCGCTACGTCGTGCCCACGTTCTTCATCGCGGTCGTGCTGTTCGTGGCGGGCATGGTGTTTTGCTACTGCTTCTGCCTGTCGCCGGCGTTTCAGTTCCTCACCGGCGAAAGCGCGTCCATCGGCACGGTGTTCCCCGTCGCCACGGATTACGTGAAATACCTCATCTTGTTCCTCATCGCGTTCGGCATCGCCTTCGAGCTGCCGGTCGTCGTTTTCTACCTCATCGTCTTCGACATCGTTCCCTACAAGAAGATGCGCAGGAGCTGGCGCTACATCTACGTCGCGCTGCTGGTGCTCTCGGCCGTCGTCACACCTGACGCCTCGCCGGTCACCATGGGCATCCTGTTCGCAGCGCTGCTCGCGCTGTACGAGGTCTCGCTTCTGGCGGCGCGCATCATGCTCGCCCGCAAGATCAAACGGCAAAAAGCCGAAGAGGCCCAGGAAGAAGCCTAGCGCATGCACGAGATGTCGCTTGTCCAGGGGATCTTCGATTCCGTCGTGCCCGTTGCCAAGGCCAACGGGGCGACCAGAATCACCAGTATCGCGCTGACCATCGGCGACATGACCATGGTCGTTCCCGAAGCCATGGAATTCGCCTTCGAAGCGCTTTCCGAAGACGACCCGCTGCTCGACGGAGCACAGCTCACCATGAACTTCGTGAAACCACGCTCGCGGTGTCTGGACTGCGGCGCGGAATTCGAGCATGACCGCTTCCACCTGCACTGTCCGTCTTGCGACAGCACGGCGACGCTGCTTGTCGCGGGACGTGAGCTCGAAGTGGCATCGATGGAAATAGAAACCCCCGACGACGAGGACTGACATGGCGCACATTGACCTTGAAACCAAGATTCTGAGTAAAAACGACGAGCAGGCAGCCGCCAACCGCGCGCTGCTCGATGAGAAACGCGTGTACATGGTCAACCTGCTGGCAAGTCCTGGTTCGGGCAAGACTTCCACCATCGTCGCCACCATCAACGCGCTGCGCGAGCGCTATAACATCGCCGTCATCGAAGGCGACATCGCCAGCGACGTCGATTCGCAGACCATCAAGAAGCTGGGCATCCCCGCCGTGCAAATCAACACCGCCGGCGCCTGCCACTTGGAAGCCGACATGCTCAAGCGTGCGCTCGATGCGCTCGACCTCGACAGCATCGACCTCATCTTCATCGAAAACGTCGGCAACCTGGTCTGCCCGGCAGATTTCTATCTGGGTGAAAACATCAAGGCGATGATTCTGTCCGTGCCCGAAGGCGACGACAAGCCGCTCAAATACCCTGGCATGTTCCAGATTGCCTCGGCCATCATCCTGAACAAGGTTGACGTCATGCCGGCGTTCACCTTCGACAAGGCCCTATTCGACGAGCATATCGAGCAGCTCAACCCCACCGCCCCGGTCTTTCCCATCGCCGCGGTGAAAGGCGATGGTGTCGATGCCTGGGCCACGTGGCTGAGCGGGGAAATCGAACAGTTCCGCGCGGGGCTTTAGCAGCAGCAACCGCACACTTCCATATTGGATTCGGGCTACCGAGTCCGTACGCGCCAAGAAACAGTTAGTTGGAGAGCAAAGAAGGCTGCTTCGTGCTCTCCAACTCTACGTTTTATGGCAGATTCGCCAATAACACGCTAGTTGGAGAGCAAATGGAACCGTTTTATGCTCTCCAACCCTCCTTTATTTGGCAACGCTTTCGATGCGCGCCCGCCGCCTGCCATCACGCCCCGCTGCCACACTCGCCGAAAACAGGCTGTGAACCCCTTCCTGCACGTATTCACCCTGCGACAATCGAACGATGTGCGAAGGGGGCGGAGGAATCATGTCAAAAGAACTGCCGAACGAATGCAAATCCACGAACACGCCG
>CASDTD010000251.1 GCA_949283445.1 uncultured Coriobacteriia bacterium
TACGACATGCACCCCTGTCGTACTCAACAAGCGCCTTAAAAGCCTAAAACGGCATCTCGTGATACTCAGTAGGGACACTAAATGCGCATGCTTGCCCTACCAGGTACTCAGCAGGGACACTAAGTGCGCGGCATAGACCCGCGCACCCGAAATGCCGTCGCGAACGCTAACGCGTCGTGCGCATGCACGTCGCCTGCATACGGGCAACGTGCGTGCCCAGCTCGTCGAAAACGTCCACCGTGAAATACGCGAGCGTGCTGCCCAACTTGTCGGGATAGGCCTTGGCGATGAGACGCTCGCCCTTGGCACGGCGCATGAACTGGATGGAGCTGCTCACCGACGCGGAGGGCGGTTGCCCCACGTTCACGGCAACAGCCAACGCAAAATCTGCGAGCGAGAAAAACACGCCGCCCATGACGAAGCCCTGCGCGTTGTGGTGACGGTCGTCAATGGTCATAGACACGGTGGCCGTGCCCGTCTCGAAATCGAAATCGTCCAGCTTCGCACCCAAGCACTTCGTGGCGAACTCGTCTTCGGCGAAATAGCTGCACATCAGCTCTTTGGAATCGAAATCCATATGCATCCTTCCGTTTTGCCAGGCGGGCGGTTCGGCGCACGCGCCTTCGGCACATACAGCTTTGCATGATGCCACTATGGCGGCTGAAATGGGTAAACGTCAGGAAAACAAAAGTCCCATCGGGAAACCCGATGGGACTTTCACATGCGATGGCGGGATTGACGGGGCTCGAACCCGCGACCTCCGGCGTGACAGGCCGGCGCTCTAACCAGCTGAGCTACAACCCCACTGCTTCAAGCAGCGAACGATATATTATCAGAACTTCGCCGCTTGTAAAGAAAAACTTTGAGATTTTTCCGACCTGCTTTTCTGAATGCCGCGCGTGCAACACGCCGCCGCCCGGCGTCTTTCAGCGCCCCAAGAACGCCTCGATATCCCGCTCGTAGCTACGCTCGAACAGCTCGTCTGCTGCCACGACCTCGCGCAGGCGCCCGCTGAGGATGATGCCAATGCGATCGGCCAGCGTGCGTGCCTCGTTGAAGTCATGCGTGACGAAGACGATCGTGCAATCGAAGTCGCGGTGCACCTCGCGCACCGTTTCGTACATGCGCTCCTTGGTCGCCGGGTCGAGCGCGGAAAACGGCTCATCAAGCAACAGAATCTTCGGGCGTAGCACCAGCGCACGGGCCAGGGCGGCGCGCTGCGATTCGCCACCGCTGATAACCCCGGGATAGCGGTTTGCGATGCTGCCGATGCCAAAGCGTTCGATGAGCTCAAGCGCCCGCTCGTGCGCCGGCGTTTTCTTCATACCGTGTCGCCGCAGGCCGTAGGCGACGTTCTCCAGAATCGTCAGATGCGGGAACAGCTCGTAATTCTGGTACATGATGCCCATCTTGCGTTTCTGGACGGGAATCGTTGACGCGTCCACGCCGTCGATGAGAATGCTCCCCGCGTCAAGTTCGTACGCGCCGGCAATGGACTCCAGAAAGACCGTCTTGCCGCTGCCCGTCTGCCCCAGAATCGCGAACATCTCGTTTGCGTGGATGTCGAGCGAGACATCGTCCAAGACGAAATCCCCACGCCGCACCCGTATACCCTGCACGCTGACGTTGCTGCCCATAGCTCACCGCCCCCGTTTCAGCAGCCCGCGCAGGCCGCCCTCGCCGTGCGAGCTCGCACGCGAATGCCCTACGGGCTTGTTGAGCACGTTGGCGATGAC
>CASDTD010000252.1 GCA_949283445.1 uncultured Coriobacteriia bacterium
CGATCACGCGGATTTCCAGAACACCGTCGTGCCCTATGACGTGGTGTTGCGGTACCGCCTGAAAGGCGGTGGACAGCTCGTGCGCTATTACGACCAAGCTACGGTAGGCGAGCTTTCGGCCATGCTTTCGCTGGACGATGACGAGCATGCCCACGAGCTCGAAAACGCCGTCATCACCGGCGACACGAGCGGGCTTTCCGAAGACGAGCAAGCCACGCTTTCCGATTCGCCCGCGTACGAAGCCTACCGCACGGGGTACATCTATTTGGCTGATGGCGCGCTCAACAAGATCGTGCAAGTGCAGGTGGGCGATGAAGACAGGGCCGCGCTTCTGCAGGCGCTCGCCGACGATTTCGCGCGCATGGACGCCGCCGAACGCTACCAGCCCTCCAAGCCGGCCAAGGCCGCGCTCATGTTCACGCTCTCGCCCGAGCTCGACGTCTCGAGCTTCGGCTATTCGTTTTCCAACGCCGTGTCCTACATCACCGACGACTGGACCGAGACCATGAGCTGGCTCGACGCGCACGGCTATCTCGATGTCATCGGCAGTAAGCTCGACCCGCGCGTCATAGAGAAGCTGACCTTCCAGCTTGACGACCCCTATGCTTCCATCAACGAGGTCACCTCGCCGACGAGCCGCTACTTCATGGCATACCGGTCCGAGACGTCCGGCAACTACTGGGTCACGCAGGACTACGGCGCGCTGAAGACGGTGGAAGACCAGGCTGACATCGCCGCCGTGCTGCCGGACCTGCGCATGGGCTGCTACATGACCGGGGGCTACCTGGTCGAGGCCAAGCTCGCCGGCATCGACGCGTACGTGTACTTCTACCTTCCGGCGAAAGACGCGCCGGATTATCTGTGAGGGGGATGCGGGCATGATCGAGGTCATGGGTATCACGAAACGCTTCGGCGCGCGGCGCGCGCTCGACGACATCACGTTTTCCGTCGGCGATGGCATGGTGTATGGCCTGGTGGGCTACAACGGCGCCGGCAAGACGACGCTGCTCAAGGTCATAGCCGGAGTTTACAAACCCGATACCGGGCACGTGGTCATCGACGGCGTGCCCATGATGAGCGACCGCGTGAGCCATGATTCGCTGTTCATCGTCGCCGACGAGCCGTTTTTCCTGCCGCAGGCCACGCCCGAGACGATGCGCGCGTTTTACCGGGGCTACTACCCGAACTGGTCAGATGATGTCTACGAGCGCATGCTCGCGCTGTTCGGTCTGAATCCCACGGCCAAGGTCGTCGGTTTTTCCAAGGGTATGCAACGTCAGCTGGGCATACTTCTCGGCTTCGCCACGGGAGCGAAGACCATGCTTCTGGACGAGAGCTTCGACGGGCTAGACCTGTCCAAACGCAATCTGCTCAAACGACTGCTCAAGCAGTATGCGCGTGAAAAGGGCGCGTCGGTCATTCTGAGCTCGCACAACCTGCGCGAGCTGGAGGATGCCGCCGACCATCTGGGCATGATCAAGGGCTGCAAGCTCACGTTCGACGGCAGTGTGGCCGAAGTACACGAGAGATACCCCGGCGCCTCTCTCGAGGAGATTTTCCTTTCCGAGGGCGGAAACAAAGTGGAGGACATCGATGGCATCTTCGCATGACGAACGTGTGCGTGATAAAGAGGCACGTCAAATGGCGCATTTTGACGACGGCGCGCGGGCTCGGACCTGCCGGGCCATCGCCTCGCGCGGATTGGCACCGCGTGTCGCGCGTGCATGGGCGGCGTTGCTCGTCGCGGTGATCTGCATGGCTGTCTTGCTGTGTCCGCATGTCGCGCATGCGGACGTGAGCGCTTTGAAGCTCGACCCGCAGCCGCTTGCCATCACCCAAGTGCAGGCGGACGCGTTCGGCGACACGCGGACAGCGACGCCCGCAGATGACGAAGCAGGCGTCCGCCTGACCATCGCGCGTCTGTGCCCGATGGCGGTATCGGCTGCCTGCGACCCATCGTCCATCGAGGCTGGTATCAGCTGCGGCATGGACTGGATGTGCGGGCTTCGCCCTTGCCTGTGCGGCTCGTCCGACGAGTACGGCGGCTGCTCGTGCAACGGCATGGAGACGGTGTATCCGCAGGTGACATTCACGTCTTCCGACGAGAGCGTCGTGCGCGTGGCCCAATTCGCCGGCAAGACCTGGCTCGTGCCGGTGGGAGAGGGCACGGCGACGGTCAGCTGCGACGCGAGCCTGCGCTACCACGAAGACGCCTCGACTGCCGTGCAGGTGACGGTGGGCGGGCTCACAGGCGCCGACGCGGCGCTCATCGGCTGCATCGT
>CASDTD010000253.1 GCA_949283445.1 uncultured Coriobacteriia bacterium
ATGGTTGATAGCCGTGGCGACGTCTCCCGTCACAACCATCCAGACAACGAATACGACAAGCGCGATGCTGATGACGGCGGGAACGAAGATGCCGGAGATCTTGTCCGCAACACGCTCGATGGGTGCCTTGGAAGAGGTCGCGTCGTCGACAAGCTGTATGATGCGGGCAAGAACCGTGTCGTTGCCCGTAGCCGTGACCTGCACTTTCATCCAGCCCGACGTGCTCGTCGTCGCGCCGGTTACCTTCGCGCCCGCCTCCTTGGCGACGGGAAGCGGTTCGCCGGTGATTGCGGACTCGTCGACCGCGGCGCTGCCTTCCACTACGATGCCGTCAAGCGGTATGGACTCCCCCGCCTTGACGATAAGCACGTCTCCGCATGCGACCTGCTCGATGGGCACGGTTTCCTCGACGCCCTCGCGCACGCGAGTCGCCGTCTTCGGAGCAAGGTTCATCAGGCTGTTAACGGCGTCGGTCGTGCGGCCCTTCGCCCGTGCCTCGAAGTACTTACCCAGGCTGATGAGCGTCAGAATCATGCCCGCGCTCTCGAAGTACAGGTCCATCGCGAAGCCTGCCGCATCGTGCAGCTGTCCGCTTCCTAGCGCGAGCCCGATGCGGTACAGGCCGGCAATGCCGTATAACGTCGAAGCGGCCGCGCCTAGCGCGACAAGTGAGTCCATGTTCGGGGAGCGGTGTATCAGGGCCTTGAAGCCGTTTCTGAAGAAGCGGTTGTTGATGGCGAGCACGGGAAGCACGAGCAGAAACTGCGTGAGCGCGAGCACCGCCGTGTTCTGCTCGCCGTGAAAGACCTGCGGCAAGGGCCAACCGAACATGTGCCCCATGCACAGGTAGAACAACGGCAACGTGAACACGGCCGACCAGATGAGCCCGACAAGCCGCCTGTGCAGGTCGGCCGCCAACTGCTCGGATGCGTTCGAGCGCTGTGGTGCGCCCGCTTCTTTCGTTCCCGCATTTGTCGTCCCCACGCGCGGCGTTGCGCCATACCCTGCCTTGGCGACGGCAGCCGACACCGCGGCAAGCGTCTCGGGATTGCCGTCATAGTCGATTTCCATGCTGTTTTTCAGCAGGTTCACGACGGCGTTGTCCACTCCTTCTACCCCGTTCGCGCTTTTCGAGACGCGAGCGGAGCATGCCGCGCAGGTCATGCCCGTGACATCGAATGTCTGTTTCATCTTCCTGCCTTCTCTCCCGCGCGTCAGCGCGCCACGCGCTTGATGAGGTCCATGGCTTCGTCGACTATCTCGTCGTTGCCTGCTCTGATTTCGTCCACCACACAGGTTTCCAGGTGGTTTTGCAGCACCATGCGCTCGACACTCTTGAGCGCGCTTTCGATGGCGGAAAGCTGGATGATGACATCGCCGCAGTAGCGGTTCTCGTCGATCATGTTCTTCACGCCGTTGACCTGGCCCACGATGCGGTTCAAACGTTTCTGTAGTTGGTCCTGCAACTCCCCGCTGCGTGGCTTGCTCTTGTACCGGCACGAACAGCACCCGTCGTTTTGCTCGTCGTGTTCTTTCTGGTCGTACCCATGTTCAGTTGCGTTCTTCATGGCGCGTTTCCTATTCGCCTTCTGTTCATCGTTGCGCGCAGTATATACCCTATGGGGGTATATTTCGATTACAAAAGGACAACGGGAAAAGCGGCATTTGCAGAGACACGAAAAGGAACATCAAGCAACCGTGCCATATCTTGACCAAACTGCCAGATACGGCGCTCAAGTGGCAAGTTGTTTACGTTCTGGCACAAAGGGCTGCTGGCCAAAAGCGTTTGAAGGACATTTCACATGCCATATCGAAAGAAATATGCAAAAACATGACCGGTTGAGCACGGTCTGGCAAAGCGTCTACGAATCAGAGTGCCATATCGTGGTCAAACAGGCAGATG
>CASDTD010000254.1 GCA_949283445.1 uncultured Coriobacteriia bacterium
CAGAAGCGCCGCACTCCACGGCGTGGACATCAAACCCTCGAAGATGTTGTTCGAAGACGCGCTCATGTTCGCAGGCGGGCTGGGCAGCACCGCCGGCGCCGGCAAGCCGCGCGGCAAAGGCAAGGCACGTGCAAAGGGCAGCGCACGAGACGGAAGCAACGGCAGACGCAAAGCGCAACATGTCTCCCCCGACGTCGGCATCCCCAAAGGTGCCAACAAAATCAACGAGGAACTCAAGAAAATCTGGGGCATCGAGGACTAGGCAGAACGCCCTGCTCCCCTACTGTGCTGCCACGGCCCTGGAACAAGCCACGCCGGCGATGATGCCGATAAAGCAGCATACGAAAGTGCCCAGCGCATAGACCGCCGCCAGCACGTGCTCGCCGCGAAGAAACAGGTTGTAGACGTCCAGCCCGAAGGTCGACAGCGTCGTGAAACCGCCGATAAGCCCCGTCGTGGCGAAAAGCAGCAAATGGCTCGCGCCCGGATAGCGGGTGGGAATCCACGACGCCAGAAACCCCATCGCGAAGCACCCGACGAAGTTGATGGCAAACGTCCCCGCAGGAAACAGAAACGAAGCTTGCCCCGTCGTGGCAACGGCAAGCTTGTTGAAAGCGACGCTCACAACATAGCGGAGCGCGGCGCCGATGAAGCCGCCGCACCCCACTGCAAGTACGTTGAAGAACACGGAATCGCCTTCTGCCCTACTCCATGCTCGTGGTCACGGGCGTGAGCGCTTCCTTGGCAGCGGCCACCGCTTCGGCCGCATGCGCGACGATGTCGTCGACGGAAATCTCGGTCTTCTCGCCCGTGGCACGGTCCTTGAACTCGACAACGCCGTTTTTCGCCCCGCGTTTGCCGATGACAATCTGGTACGGCCAGCCGATGAGGTCGGCATCGGCGAACTTCACGCCCGCGCGCTCGTTGCGGTCGTCGAACACGACCTCGACGCCGCGAGCGTCCAGCTCGTCAGCAATCTTGCGCGCCAGCGGCTCCACCAGGTCATCGCCCATGTTCAGCGGCAGCACGCATATCTCGGCAGGCGCGACGGACACCGGCCAGAACATGCCGTTGTCGTCGTTGCGTTGCTCGACGATGGCAGCCATGGAACGGGTGACGCCCACACCGTAGCAGCCCATGACGAAGGGCTTTTCCGTGCCGTCCTCGTCCATGAACGTGGCGCCCATGGCCTCGGAATACTTCGTGCCCAGCTTGAAAACCTGGCTCACCTCAATGCCGCGCGTGCCCATGAGCACCTTGCCGCATTCAGGGCAAGTGTCACCCGGTTTTGCGAGCACGAGGTCGGCCCAGATATCGGGCGTGAAATCGCGGCCGGGCTCGGCGCCCAGGTAGTGGAAGCCGTCGTCGTTGGCACCCACCGTCCAGGCGTGCGTGCCCTTCAGGTGCTCGTCGCACACGCACACGACGCCTTCCGGCAGGCCGACCGGCCCCATGGAGCCCTTCACCAGACCGGCATCGAGCATCTCCTCGTCGGTGAGCAGACGCCAGCCGTCGATGAGACCCTCGGCCTTGATGTCGTTGAGCTCGTGGTCGCCGGGAATGAACAGCGCGTAGACCTTGCCGTCCGCGCCCGTGCCCGAAAGCGCCTTGACCGTGCCGTTTTCGGGAATGCCCAGGAACTCTGCCAGCTCGGCGATGGTGTGGACGCCCGGCGTGGCAATCTTCTCGAGCTCGCGTTCCTCGGCGGGCATGACCGCTACCCCGCACTTGGCGGCTTCGGCATCTGCCGCGAAACCGCATTCGCAGTAGACAAGGTCAGACTCGCCGGCATCGGCCAGCGCCATGAACTCGCAGGTCTCGGAATCGCCGATCTGGCCACCGTCGGCTTCCACCATGCGGTAGACGATGCCGCAACGCTCGTTGATGCGGGCGTAGGCGACCTCCATCTGCTTGTAAGTCTCGTCCAGACTCTCCTCGTCGGCGTTGAAGCTGTAGGCGTCCTTCATGACGAACTCGCGCGTGCGGAACAGGCCGAAGCGCGGACGCATTTCGTCGCGGAACTTCACCTGCATCTGCCACAGCGTGACGGGTAGTTCCTTGTAACTGCGCAGCTCGTCGCGCACGAGGCTCGTGATGAGCTCCTCGTGCGTGGGCCCGAGGCAGATCTCGCGGTCGTGGCGGTCTTTCAAGCGCATGAGCTCGGGGCCGTAGTCGTCCCAGCGGCCCGACTCGTGCCACAGCTCGGCCGGCTGCAAAATGGGCATAAGGATTTCCTGTGCGCCCGTGGCGTTCATCTCCTCGCGCACGATTTGCTCGATCTTGTTGAGCACGCGCGCGCCCAACGGCATGATGGTGTACGTGCCCGAGCCCATCTGGCGGATCATACCCGCGCGTAGCAGCAGCTTGTGGCTCGCGATGTCCGCGCCGGCGGGGTCTTCCTTCAACGTGGGCGCGTAGACGTTGCTCATCTTCAGTACAGTCATGTTCGAATCCCTCTTGTGCAATGCGAATCCTCCCCCGCGAACGTGACGCGAGGGAGGACATGTCTTCGGCAGGTTTACAGGTCGATGCGAATCGACGCTTCCTTGAGCTGGCGGGCGCTCACGGCAGAAGGCGCGCCCGTCATCGGGTCGGCACCCGAAGAGGTCTTCGGGAACGCGATGACGTCGCGAATCGAATCCTTGCCGGCCAGCAGCATGATGAGGCGGTCAAGACCGAGCGCGATGCCGCCATGGGGCGGGGCGCCGTGCTCGAGGGCGCGGATGAGGTGGCCGAACTTCTCGTCGATTTCCTCGTCGGTCAGACCGCAGCGGCGCAGGACACGGCGCTGGAGTTCCGCATCGTGGATACGAATCGTGCCGCCGCCGACCTCGAAGCCGTCCATGACCAGGTCATACGAATAGGAACCGATGTGCATCGGGTCGTCTTCAATCTTGTCGAGGTCCTCGCGACGCGGCATGGTGAAGGGATGATGCTCGGCAGCGTACTTCTTCTCGTCGGCGTCGTACTTGAACATCGGGAAGTTGACGACCCACAGAAGCGCATGACCGTTGCGCTCGATGCCCAGCAGGTCGGCCATGTGCAGGCGCAAGGCCGCGAGCACGGCGCTCGCCGTCTCGAAGGTGTCGGCCGCGAACAGCAGCAAGTCGCCCGGCTCGACACCGGCAGCCTGCCGGATGGCGGCGTGCACCTCGTCGCCCAGGAACTTGATGATCGGGCTTTTCTCCTTGCCGTCGGTGGTGTAGGCAATCCACGCCATGCCCTTGGCGCCGTTGTCGGCGGCGACCTCGGCGAGTTTCTCGATATCGCCACGGCTCCAGTTGCCGGCGCCCTTGGCGTTGATGCACTTCACGACACCGCCATTGGCCACGGCACCGGTGAACACCTTGAAGCCGCAGTCCTTGACGATGTCGGTGATGTCAACGAGCTCCATGCCGAAACGCGTGTCGGGGCGGTCGCACCCGAAGCGGTCCATGGCCTCTTTCCACTGCATGCGTTGCAGGGGGAAAGCATGCTCGACGCCCACCTCGGCGAGCACCTCGCGCATGACGTCTTCCATCATGTCGATGACCTCGTCGCTTTCCACGAAGCTCATCTCGACGTCCACCTGCGTGAACTCGGGCTGACGGTCGGCGCGCAGGTCCTCGTCGCGGAAGCAGCGCGCGATCTGGTAGTAGCGCTCGACGCCCGCGCACATGAGCATCTGCTTGAACTGCTGGGGACTCTGGGGCAGCGCGTAGAAGTTGCCGGGGTTCGGGCGCGACGGCACGAGGAAGTCACGGGCGCCTTCAGGCGTAGAGTTGCCGAGAATGGGCGTTTCCACCTCGATGAACGCGCGCTTGTTCAGAGCCGTGCGCATGGCCTGGGCAACCTGATGGCGCAGCAGCAGGTTGGCGTACATCTCGGGACGGCGCAGGTCGAGATAGCGCCACTTCATGCGCAGGGTCTCGTCGGTCTCGATGCCGTCTTCGATGGAGAACGGAGGGGTGACGGACTTGTTGAGCACCTCGATGCGCTTGGCAAGCACCTCGATTTCGCCCGTGGCCATGTTCGGGTTGACGCTTTCCTCGCCACGCGCACGCACCGTACCGGAAATCTGCAGCACGTCCTCGCGCCCGAAATGCTCAGCAGCGGAAAACTCGTCCGCCGTGACGCAATCCGGGTCGACGACCACCTGCGTGTAGCCGTCGCGGTCGCGCAAGTCGACGAAGATCAGCCCGCCGTGGTCGCGTTTGTGCCACGACCAGCCGGCCAGCGTGACGTCGCGGCCGCAATCGCCCGCGCGCAACTCGCCGCAGGTCGCGGTGTGCGTGCAGTACTCGTTCTTAAAGTCCTCAGGCACTGTATGCCCTCCTTCACCTTCGCGACCCGCCATAGACGGTGACGGGTCGCATCCACATTTCTTTCAGCTTCGTATATTGCTATCTAGAGCGCGCTTTGTCTCTAGAGCATAGCCTTAACGGCATCGACCACATGGTCAAGAGCGACTGCGGCCTCTTCGTGCGTGTCCATGTCGCGCAGCGTGACCTCGCCGCGTTCGAGCTCGTCGGGGCCGATGACGACGCATGCGCGCGCACCGGACTTGCCCGCGACCTTGAACTGCGATTTGACCGAACGCCCCTGCACATCGCAGGCAGCCTTCACACCTGCATCGCGCAGCCGCTGCAGCAGCTCGAACGCCGCGGGCTTAGCAGTCTCGTCGACGCACACCAGATAGACGCCGCGCTCGGGCTCTCCGCTCAAGTCGACGCCCGCTGCCTCGAGGGCAAGCATGATGCGCTCGAAGCCCACGGCAAAACCCAGACCCGGCAGGTCGTGCCCGGAAATCTCGCCCATGAGCTTGTCGTAATGCCCACCGCCGCCGATGGCGTTTTGAGACCCGAGACCGTCGTTTACCTGCACTTCGAACACAGTGCCCGTGTAATAGTCGAAGCCGCGCACCAGACGCGGGTCTTCCACGTATGCGATGCCAGCCGCATCGAGATAGCTCTTGACCTGCGCGAAACGCTGGGAGCACGGCTCGCACAGATGGTCGGAAAAGCGCGGCGCCGCGTCCATGACCTCGTGGCAGCGCTCGTTTTTGCAATCGAACGCGCGCAGCGGGTTGACCTCCATGCGGTTCACGCACTCCTCGCACAGTCCGCCTTCATGAGCCTGCATGAACGAGCGGACGGCTTCGACGTAGGCGGGACGACAAGCTTCGTCGCCCATGGAATTGACGAGCAGAGTCATCTGCTCGCGCTTGATTCCCAACGCCTCGAAGAAGCGCATGCACATGATAATCATCTCGGCGTCGGCCAACGCGTCGGTGGCACCCAGGCACTCGGCCCCTATCTGGTGAAACTCGCGCAGGCGCCCCTTCTGCGGGCGCTCGCAGCGAAACATCGAGCCCGCGTACCACAACTTGGCGGGCGCGGCGCCTTGCGGCACGAGGTTGTGCTGCCCGATGGCACGCACGACACTGGCCGTGCCCTCGGGGCGCAGCGCGAGCTTCTGATCGGCCTTGAGCGCTTCGCCCGCCTGCATCTTCGCGAGCGCCCCCAGCGAACGCACGGCGAAGATTTCCTTGCTGGCGATGTCGGTACTCTCGCCCGCAGAGCGCGTGAACAGCTCAGACAGCTCGAAGACGGGCGTCTCGATGGGTTCGTAGCCATAGCGCGAGAAGACGTCAGCTGCCGTTTTTTGGACGGCACGCCAGGCGCGTGCCTGGGCGGGCAGCAGGTCTGCCGTGCCCTTGGGTGCCTGATAGCGCATTATTCGGCTTTCTCCTCGTTTTTCACATCGTCAGATTCAAGCGGCTCGACGTCGATGGGCTTGGAAGCTGCCGCGGCGGCATCGATTTCGGCGAGCTCGTCCTCGAGCATCTGCTTGCGCTCGAGGCTGGCCGAGATTCTGTTGAAGAGGTCCTTATGCTCGTCGACGAATGCCGGGTCGTCTTTCACCTGATCGTAAATGGCCACGCCCAGAAGGCGCATGAGCTTGTCATATTCCAGGCCCTGATCGTAGAGCTTGGCCTTGATGACGCCCTTGCTCGCCAGATCGCCGGCAGACCCGGCCAAATCGGACGCGACGTCCTTGCTCTTCTCGAACACGTCGGAAGCCACGTCTTTGCTCTTCTCGAACATGTCGGATGCGACGTCCTTGCTCTTGTCGATGATCTTGGAAGCCGTGTCCATGATGCTTGCCATGAGATGCTCCAATCCTTCCGATGAACTCGTTACCTTAGTCTAAACAAGAAGAGGCCCATGAAGGGCCTCGGAAGTACAGGTTTTGTCTGTTTTCCAGCGTTACGCGCGCGTGACCTTGTCGGCCTTGAGGCAGCTCGTGCAGACGTTGGCCTTGCGGACATGGCCGTTGGCTTCCTTGATGGTGACCTTCTGGATGTTGGGACGGAAAATACGGTTGGTCTTGCGATGGGAATGGCTGACGTTGCGGCCAGCGCTCGGGCCCTTACCGCAAATCTCACATACCTTGGACATAGTAGGTCTCCTTGCTTGCAAACGACGTCTAACGCGCCGTGTTCAACTGTTACCTCGCGTGCACGTTCAACCGGCCACGCGAATTCAAGACTATAGCACAAGATAAGAGAAAATGGGAGAGATTAGTTTGAATTTCTTGTGCGGGAAAACCCGTGCGCATGTCCGATGGGATGCCAAGCCAGGGCAAGCCGGCGCTGTCGTGCCAAACCGCCACCGATTCGCGGAAAAAAACCCCCCCGTTGCGCGCGAAATGTTCGCGGATTTGCCGGGCTTTCCCGAAAAGAAACAAGATTGTAACCCCCCCCCACACTGCTCCTCCAGTAGAATGGACAGTGGCAAGGCAACAGGTCACTCAACGCGTTTTCGCCACATGGAAAAGGAGCCGTTCATGACACGCCGTCAGCCCAATCAGCACACGTCGCGTTTTGGCAGAAAACTCGTCTGCACCTTCACCGGCGCCGTCCTCGTGTTCGCGCT
>CASDTD010000255.1 GCA_949283445.1 uncultured Coriobacteriia bacterium
CTGCTCGAGCAGATGTCCATCGACGAGGCGTACTTAGACGTGAGCCCCGGGCGCTTCACGAAGGAAAGCCCCGTGGCGATTGCCGCGCGCATACAGGCCCGCGTAGCCGAGCTGGGCGTGACCTGCTCCATCGGCGTGGCGAGCGGCAAAGCCGTGGCGAAAATCGCCTCCGACATGGACAAACCACGAGGGCTCACCGTCGTCTACCCGGGAAGCGAGGCGGCATTTCTCGCGCCTATGGACGTGCAGGCATTGCCCGGAATCGGCAAGCAAAGCGCCGCGCGCCTGAAGTCGCTCGGCATCTTCACGTTGGGAGACCTCGCGAACACCCCGGTCGAGAAGCTGAAGCCCATCTTCGGCGTGAACGCAAACGACGTCCGCCTGCGTGCAGCCGGCATCGACACGCGCAAGGTTGAAACGGAAAGCGAAACGAAATCCGTAAGCCACGAGCGCACCTTCACCGAAGACCTCACGCGACGCGAGGACATCGAAGATGCCATCGACTATATCGGGTCGCTGGTGGGCAGGCGCTTGCGCCGCAAGGGACTTGCCGGCCACACCGTATTCATCAAGCTGCGCTACAGCGACCTGTCGCGCCGCACCGCACAGCGCGCCCTGCCAGGAAATGTCGACGACGAGACTGTCTTCATCCCCATCGCCAAGCAGCTCATCGACGAGATATGGCGTCCGGGCGACGCCGTGCGGCTCGTAGGCGTCGGGCTGTCGGGCTTCGAGCCTCACGACGAGCAGCTCGGGCTGTTCGCAGACGACGACACGCCGCAAGGACACCCCGAAATCATCAGCGCGGCCGACAAAGTGCGCGACAAGTTCGGCGACGGTATGCTCAAGTTCGGCCGCGAGCTGAAGCTGAAAGCAGAGACGAGCGGCACCACCGGCATGAACGACGGCGAACTCTAGCAGGCCTCGATGGCAAACGGGAAGGTCATTTATCGTCGGTCATTTGCCATCACTCTCAACGGCAAGTTTTTGCGTTCCTGAAGCGCAGGGACACGGTTCCGCGTCAGGAATTTTCGCTCCTGAAACGAAATCGTTGCAGGAGCGAAAAAAACTGGCAGCCGCAATTGCAGAAGCGAAATAATTTGACACGCCTTCAGCACACGAACGGCTGCTTTCGAGCCGAGAGGTCCTTGCCATCGTAGAAGTCGAGCACCTCGGGTGACGTCTTAAGGAAGCTATCGGAACAGTGACGCGCGAGGTGCAGCCCCTCGATGGAGGTGAGGCGCGAGAGCGCCGTGTACAGCTGCCCCGGATCCCAGCAGTCAGGGTAGATCGACGCGGCGTCGAAGGTCTGGCCCTGCGATTTGTGAATCGTGATGGCATAGGCGAGCTTGAGCGGAATCTGCTTGAACGTCCCTATCGTCTCGTACTCGGTCTTTCCCTGCGAGAGCATGGGGCGGACGACTTCCCACGTGTGCCTGGTGACAGACACGGTGCCTCCGCTGTCGAACTGCACGTCGACGTACGCTTTCCCACACGCGAGCACCGTCCCCAACGAGCCGTTCATGAAAGTGCCCAGAGGGTCGTTCACCAGCGCCATGACGCGTGCGCCGGGCTTGAGCTCGAGCTCGTCGAGCGTCGGCTTGTCCCCGTTCTCGACCGTGCCCGTGACGCCCGCCCGATATACAGACGCCTTGCCGGGAAGGGCGTCCAGGTTCCTCTTGTTCTCGCGGTTTGCCATGTCGTTGCGACCACACAGGATAATCGCGTGCTCGGGAACGCTCCTGCGCGCATGCTCCTCGATCCATCGAAGCCCGCTGGTATCGCCGACACGGCAGGCATTCAAGGCGGCAACGAAGGTTCTGTCCCGCTGCCTGATGGCCTTGGTCAGCTCGACGCCCTCGAAGGCCCATGAATCCCATTCCGTGCCCATGAAGGGATAGCCGCCGCCAACATCGTAGCCGTATTTCTGCTCGAGAATGCCCCGCTCGGCTTTTGGCAGGACCGGTGGAAGCTGACAGAAGTCCCCCACGACCACCAGCTGGCAGGGCGCCTTTCCCTCCTGTGCACGCAGCCGCGAGGCAATCTTGAGCGCTGTCGACAGGTAATCGAACAGGTCCATGCGGCACATGGATATCTCGTCGACAATCATGAGGTCGCAGGACAGCAGGGGCGAATCGGGGGCAAGCCAGGGCCGCACATTCATCTCGAGCGTTCGCTCGGGACGAATGCCCAAAGCGCGGTGGATGGTGGTTCCCCCGATGTTCAGCGCCGCTATGCCCGTGGGCGCGCAGGTGATGACGTTTTTGCCGCTTTCGGATGCCTTGGCGATGATCTTCCTGATGACGTACGACTTGCCCGTCCCGCCCAGACCGGTCAGGTACACGTTTTTCCCGGCATCGACCAAGTCCATGACCCGCTGCTGGCCTTCGGTGAGCCCCTGGAAATTCCGGGAGACGACCTCGACCGACGTCCGTTGCTGCTCGAAACGCTCTTGCTGTTCCCGAAGCGCCTGAGCTGCCTGCCCGCCAGATTCTTGCGCGTGGGAAAGAAACGCTGCCTCGGACACGATCTTGACCTTGCCCTTGCCGGTCAGCATCAAATCCAGCGCCTTCTTGATCTTTCCGCCGAAGCTCCCGTACCCCCATGCCGGGCTGCCCTGCTCTCCGACGACGACGTAGTCGGTCTTGCCGGAAACCGAGCCTTTGACGAAGCCCCCGGCAGCAGCGATCATCTTCTCCACGGTCGCCTTGCCGCCATCGACGGAGAAATCCCCCGTGAGCACAAAGGACTTCCCGAACACCGATTCAACCGGACATTCGGAAACGGGATTCTCGAACAGGTCGGCGAAACGAGACAGGAGCGCCTTTTCCTCGGCGCTCACCACCCCGTCTTTCTCGACGGCAGAGAGGATCTTGCGCGCTGCGCTGACGAAGACGTCGTCGACGTCGGCGTAGCTTGACTCGACCTCGAAGAGCAGCGCGCGGACGTCCCCGATGAGGATTTCCTCAGATTTCCCGAGCTCGGCGAGCTGGTCGACCAGCTGCTTGACGCTTTTCGTCTTCTCGCTTGTCTGCCCATACACCAACGACATGGACTGCCTCCGGTTCTTCGCGCCGCGCCACACTCAAGCGCAAGCTTCTCGCAAGGAAAGTATAGCGAGACGCTGCGACACAGGCCGTGACACAGATCATGGCGGCGGTTTTTTGCGCTCCTGAACCGCGCGGGCACTGTTTTCCGTCAGGAATTTTCGCCCCTGAAACGAAATCGTTGCAGGGGCGAAAAAACCTGACAGCCGCAATTGCAGGAGCGCAATAATTCGCCATGCGCAACGCACGCGCTGGCACTTTCGCCTCTGTTCATCTATCACGTTGACACATCAGACACACTGCGACGATGCTATACACTGCTCATGCAATTGAAGTCGGCTTCCAGTTCACAGGAGGACGCCCATGCTCACACAAACCCAGATTGACGCCTTTATCGAGAAGCGCTCGCGGGGACTTGACATCGTACCCGGAACCGAGGATGCACAGACTATGCATGACGGAGCACAAGACGCGCTCCAGCTTACTGCCGAGCTGAACAACTCATACCATACGCCAGAAGAAATAGCCGAGTTATTCGAACGCATTACCGGCAAGCCTGCCGAAGGAATCAGGATCTTCCCGCCGTTTTCCACTGACTTCGGCAAGAACATCACAGTCGGGGAAAACGTCTTCTTCAACAGCGGATGCCGCCTGCAAGATCAAGGTGGCATAAGAATCGGCGATAACGTGCTGGTGGGGCACAACGTGGTTTTCGCCACGCTCGACCATGACTTCGACCCCCAGAAACGAGCGCTGCTGCACTCCGCGCCCATTGTCGTCGGAAACGACGTCTGGATTGGCGCCAGCGCCGTTATAACCAAGGGCGTTACCATCGGCGACGGTGCCATCGTGGCAGCGGGCGCGGTAGTGACCAAGGACGTCCCTGCACGCACCATCGTTGGCGGCGTGCCAGCAAAAGTCATCAGAGAGTTATGAGTGCTTTATCCTGCTGCGCAAGAGCTCGCATGGCGTGAGCAAATCCATGCTATTATGTTGTCATACCGTATGACAGATTGGATGATCAGATGGACCCCATGGTTTCCGCACGCGTGCCAGCAGAGCTGCGTGACCAGGCAAACGAACGGCTGAAGGCGATGGGCGCCACGCCGACTGAGCTCATCAACCGTGCCTACCGCGAATTCGTGTCGACAGGAGAACTTCCCGGCGGTTCTGACATGCTTCAGCCCGGACACCGCACGCTTGACGAATCGGAGCGCGACAAGCTCGCTGCGAGCATCGCCGCAACCTCGTCACCCGTTCCGGAAAGCTATTTCGCGGGCAAATCGTATGATGAGCTGTTGGAAGAGGAGCTGGCGCATGCCTATTCGAGTCTTGCTTGATACCAACGTGCTCATAGACTACCTCGCACGACGCGAGCCATTCTTCGAGACAGCGTGCAAGCTGCGTATCGCCGCCCATTTCGACGATGTCGAATTATGGGTCTGCCCCCAATCGTTCTCGGATGCAGAATACGTGCTTCGGCGTGCCATACCCACAGACCAACTGCGCTCGATGATGCTTGGCTGCTTGGAGTTTCTGCACGTCGCGGCGCCATCGGCGGCTGACCTGCATGACGCCCTCGCCTCCTCATGGCCAGACCTCGAAGACTTTCTCATCGCGCGCGGCGCCGAGCGCGTCAAAGCTTCCTACCTGCTCACGCGTGACGAAAAGGGGTTCACGGAATCCAACGTGACCGCCCTGTCCCCAGCTGAGTTTCTCGATGTGCTGAAAAAAGAGCACGACATCGAGTACGACGAGCTGGAATTGTGATCGCGGGCTATGACGCGGTTTCTCCGCTCCCGAAACGCGGGGTGCCGTTTCCCGTCAAAATCTTGCGTTCCCGAAACGCGGGGGCGTCGTCTCGTATCAGAAATCTTCGCTCCTGAAACGAAATCGTTGCAGGAGCGAAAAAATCTGGTAGTCGCAATTGCAGGAACGCAAATTTTGACACAAGCAACGTGCAGCAGAGGCGCCACCGCGCCCTCCTACTGCGCGAGGATGAAGTCCGCAAGTTCGTCGAGCTGCGCGGCGCTGAAGCTGAACTCCACCTGTTCCATGCCCGCCTCTACACGCACGAAGCTCACGTCGACGGCATCGGCAGCACCCGAGTTCAGCACCGCATACGCATAGCAGCATGCCTGCAGGCGGTACCGGTCGTGCAGGTCCTCGCCTTCGCCACTCACGCCCGTCTTGTAATCGACGATATGCGCCGCACGCGCCTGCGCATCCAGGCACAGCAAGTCGATGAAGCCCTCAAGCGGCACACCGCGCACGTCGGTGACGAACGCGTACTCGGCATGCTGCTGCGAGTAGGCGGCTAGCTGCCCATAGAGCTCCGAGCGCATCCATGCGCCGACGATGCCCTCAAGCCGCTGCGTCTGTTCCGCGTCGAGCGCGAACCTGCGAGCGGCAGCGGCGATGCGGACAGGCAACGCGTCGGGCAGCGCGCCCTGCGTCTCGACCAGCCACTGGGCCACCAGGTGAAATGCCGAGCCCACCGGCGCGACCGTCTCCGCGTCCTCAGAGCGGTCGCGCAGCTGAATGGCTGCAGCATGCACCGGCGCTCCAGACTCCGGCACCTGCCGGTGTGCAATCGACGAATACGAATGCAGCTGCGCTTCCTGCACAACGCGCGCGGAAACCTGGGGCTGCGGCTGCAAGGGGCAGATGTAATGCCGCGCAGCGGAAGGCTTTTCTCCCCCGTCAACCTGCGCGCTGCCACGCTGCACCACCTGCATCTCCAGACTCACGAGCGCGCCCGTGCGCGTGCGCGCGACCGACGGCCACGACGCCCCGTCCGGAAACGCCGCTTCGACCGTCGAGGAAAACTGCCCTTGTGCAAGCTCGCCCGTCGAGGCGTACGTCCCGTCATGGCCCATGACGATGAGCAGGTCGCGGGCGCGGGTGAGCGCCACGTACAGCAAACGCTGCGCTTCCTCGGCCTCGCGCTGCCGCGAAACGCCCAAGGCGTGCGCGAGAAACGCAGCCGGCGTGCTTGCCTGCGCAAAGGTCACATCGTCGTCGGCATGGGCGAACAGATGCTCGCCGCCAGGCGATGATTTGGTCACCGACAAGGCAAGATACGCCGCCCCGTCTTCGGTAAGAGACTGCAAGCTGACGCTGGAGCGCCGCTGCGAATCATATTCAGCCAGCGCCACGATGGGAAACTCGAGCCCCTTGGATGCATGGAAAGTCATGATCTGCACGGCAGAGCCCCCGGGGCTCACCATCGTCGCAGGCTTGCCCGCCGCCATGGCCCCGTCTTTCGACAGGTCGCAGATAGTGCGGAAATACTCGGCAGCTCGAAGCGTCGTGCGTCCGTAGCGTTTCTCATAATCGTCGAGCAGGTCGCATATGCGCTGGACGTTCGCCTGGCGCGCCGCGCCGCCCGTGCTGGATGCACGCAACGCGTCCTGCCAGCCGCTGTCGCGCTCGACCTTGAGCACCGTAGACGAAAGCGGGCACGACCCGACCTCGGCAAGCGCCTGGCTCAAAACAGCATGGGCACGCACGAGCAGACCCTCATCGCTTTGCGGCACACGCTGCGCCTGGAGGCACAAGGCGTCATACAGCGACGCCTTCTTGCGAAGGCTGTTAAAGGGCAGTTTGACCTCGTCGCGCCGTATGACGGCCAAAGCCAGCAAGTCATCGTCGTTCACATCGAACATCTCGCTGCCCAGCAAGTCGAACAGCGCCTCGTCATCGTCTGGGTTTTCCAGAAAACGCAGCAACTTCACGACAAGCCCGACCTCGTCCGACTTGTAAAACGACGACCCGCCCGACACGACGCAGGGAATGCCCCATACCTTGAGCGCATCCTGATACAGCTGCGCGTTGCTCATCGAGCGCAGCAAAATCGCCATATCGCCATAGGAAGCCCCTCGCTCGTGCAGGCGTTCGAACTCCTGCGCTATGTAGTTTGCCTCGGCGTAGCGCAGGTCTTCGGCAAGCGGGGCCTTGCCCGTTTCCTCGTCTTTCACACCCGCCATGAGGGCCAGGCGCACGCGCGGCTCGTCGGCAGCAGCCCACGCCTGGTCACGGTCGTTGGCAGGACCCGGCTTCACCTTGAGGAATTCGCCGCCGAAGTATTCAGGCGTGGAAAACACCGCCTCGACGAATTGCAGAATGCCGGAATGGGAGCGGAAGTTCATGTCCAACGCGACGTTGAGCGCGCCGTGCTCGACCATCTCCTGACGCATGCCCCGGTACACTTCCAGGTCAGCGCCACGAAAACCATAGATTGACTGCTGCGCGTCCCCCACCGTGGCAAGCGTCGTGAGGCCGTCGTCCGTGAGATGCTTCGCGATGGCAACCTGCAAGGCGTCGGTATCTTGAAACTCGTCGATCATAATCGACTCGAACTGCCCCTGATATTCGGCGGCGATGTCCGGATGCGTTTCGAGCAAGCGGTACGCCTCGATAAGGACGTCGCTCAAGTCGATGGACCCCAGTGCACGTTTGAGCGCGCGGTGACGTGCCCGCACCTGGCCGGCAAGCTCCAGCAGGGCGCTGCACTGCGCATACGACAGCGCGGCCGCCACCTGAGCTTGCTGCTGACCCAGGCATTCGCACAGATCGTCCAAGATGCTGCGGGCAGGCTCCTTCTTTATGGTGCCGTGCTTGAACGGGGCAGCCTGCGCAAACACCTCACGTGCCGCATCAAGCGTGACCGGCGCGCCTTTGCACGCTTCGAGCGCCTCGGCAAGCAGGGCCTCCCGTTCGCGCACCTTCTCGAAACAGCCAGCGCTCGTCTTGTTCGCCGACGCGAAATCGATGCTCTCCAGCTCGGCGCGCGCCTGCGAACATGCCTGCGCGGCGGCAGCCAACGCCTGCGAAAAGTCTGCAGGCGGTTTGGGGCCCAAATTGAAATCGGAAACGCCATGTGGCATCACGGAAAGCGCATCGACCGCTTTGCGCAGAAAATCGCACACCCGGTCCGCACCGCCCAAGGTGGCCAACAGCAGCTCGAGTCCCTCTTCTCCCGCCCGCTCTTTCAGCGTCGCGTCGATGGCCTGCCCCAGCAGCTCGCCGCTTTTCACTTCGTCGAGCATCTGGGCGCCCGGGTCGATGCCCGCCTCGAAGGCATGTTCCGAAAGCATGCGCTGGCACATGGAGTGAATGGTCGAAATCCACGCGGCATCCACCTGCAAAGCCGCGTCCATGAGCCCCCGGCTGCGGAGCTCCGCACGCACGCGCCCCAAAAGCTCGCCCGCCGCCTTGTTCGTGAAGGTTATGGTGAGTAGGTTGGCGACATCGGAAATCGTGCCCTCGACAAGCCCATGAGCCAGCCGCTTGGTGAGCGTGAAGGTCTTTCCCGTGCCGGCGCCGGCCTGGATGAACAAGGGCCTGCCCGAACATTCGACAGCTTGACGCTGGCTTTCAGTTAGCGGCATCTGCTTCCCCCTTCGGGCAGAACGGCAGCGCCTTGCAGTACGCGCACACGCCTTTGGCGATTGGGTTGGGGGCGATATCGCCCGCCGCGAGCTTTCCCATGCGCTGCGTCATCGTCTCTTCCACATGATCCAGATACTGCGCGTACCCGTCTGGGTACTCATCGCGCGGCAGCCCGTCGCAGGCGGGCTTGACCTCCTCCAGCTCGCCCCAGTCGATGCTCTTCGCGTACACGCCGCGCAAGACGTTGACTGCATAGGAGCGATACACCGAGCCAATCACGTTGAGCTTCTTGCCTAAAAGCGCGAAATGGCGCTGCACGAGCGTGGCATAGATATCGGTCTGCACGTGCAGGTTGAGCTCGTGTTCGGCAAGATCTTTTTCCAGCCCATACCCCTGCGAAAGCGTGCTGAGCTTGTAGTCGATGATGACAGCGTTGCCCTGCGCGTCCACGTCGATGCGGTCGACCGAGCCACGCACGGGCACCGTGGCATATTCCAACGCACCACCCCCACCAAGCTCGACTTCGAAATACATCGGCGTGAAACCGGGCAGAAACGCCGCGTCGCGTTCCACGAACGCGCGCAGCTTGCCGTGCAGATCCTCCAGGGCCAACCGGTCTTGCTGCGTGCGGATGAACAGGCCCTTTTGCGGGCGCTTCATGCTTTCCCGCGCTTGCTCTTCGAACGCTTTGTCGGCGACATCGAGTGCCGCCGGCAGGTTTTCGGGCGTGACGCGCTCATGCCCCGCTTGCTTGAGCATGGGGTAGAAACGCGCCATGGTGTCATGGAACAGCACGCCCAGGGCCGACTGGTCGAATGCGCGGTCGAGCGTGTTGTAACCCGTACGACGCGAGGCGAACCAACGGTACGGGCAGCGGTAATAATCTTCCAGCTGCGTGGGCGAGAATTCCCGCTCGGTTCCATCGGCATTGAGCGGGAGCAGGCCGATGGCATCTTCGCTTTTCAGAAGCCCCCGCTCTACGGGCTGCGAAACGCAGGCGCGAGCTCCGTCGAAGAACACGCCCGATTCGCTGACGCGCACCGCATACGGCTCCAACGCAGCGGGAATTTCCTGAACCGCACGCTCTTCCTCTTCATCTACAGGCGAGCGATAGACCGTCATGACCTCGTCCCACAGCGCGCTTTGGCAACTCTCATCG
>CASDTD010000256.1 GCA_949283445.1 uncultured Coriobacteriia bacterium
CTTCTTCGACGTTTCGCACCCGTTTGTCTGCCACGCGCAATCAGTGCTCAGGCGCAGTGCCCTACACGCGCCACTTCGCACTCCCGATTGCGCGCGCGGACAAACTGCTCCACTTACCTCTAAGCAGTACGCCCCGACGGCGCTATAAGCTTGGCATGACATTTGATGTGGCCGTATGTCACGATGACTTGACCTCTACTCTTGCCAGCGCAGTTCCCAGAACGCCAGCGCGCTTGCGGCGGCCACGTTGAGCGAGTCAACGCCGTGCGCCATGGGAATCTTCGCGCTCGCATCGCAGGCGCTCTTGATATGCGCAGACAACCCATCGCCTTCGGTCCCCAGCACGATGGCCAGCCGCTCGGCGCTCTTGAGCGTAGGATCCGTGATATCCACGGCATCGTCGTCCAGAGCCATAGCGGCGATGGTGAAGCCCTGCTCGTGCAGTATGGGCGCGATATCGCAGGCGAAGTCCTCTTCTTCCAGGTGCACCCACGGCACCTGGAACACGGCCCCCATGGACACACGCGCCGCGCGCTTGTAGAGCGGGTCGTGACAGCGCGGCGTGAGGATGACGCCGTCTATGTTCAGTGCCGCCGCTGAGCGGAATATCGCACCGATGTTCGTGAAGTTGGTGATGTCTTCCAGCACGGCGATTCTGCGCGCGCCGTCGAGCAGCTGCTCGACCGTCGGCTGTGCGGGGCGCTCGAATGCCGCCAGGGCACCACGCGTTATCTGGAACCCCGTGATAGCCGTCATCTGCTCGTGGTTCACCCGAAAGACGGGAATGTCCGGTTTCACGGCTTCCATCTGCTCTATAAGAGGCACAGATTGCTCGAGCCACCGGTCTTCCACGAACAGGGAATACGGGACCACGTTGTGCTCCAACGCCCGTTCGATGACCTTGCGCGATTCCGCGATGAACAGACCGTGCGTGGCCTTGTCAGACGCGCGCAACTGCGCGTCGGAGATATCCGAATAAACGAACAGGCCATCTTGATGGATGTCCGTGACGGTTACGAGAGGCATAGCAGGCGCGCCTTCCTAGTGGTCGGGAAACGAAAACGGAGCCGGTCTTCCGAAAGGGAAAACCAGCTCCGCATACTATGACCTTAAGGCAGGTCGTATGGCAAGTCGGCTCTACAGCAGGTTCTTGCGCACGTAGTAGTCGTCTTGCGGATGCAGCAGGCCCGGGGCGATGTCGAACACCGTGAAGCAACCGTGCTTGCCCTGGCCGGCCAGACGGGCGACGGCGCGCGCGTAGGCGACGAGCACGTTGGCCGTGAACTCGGGGTTGGACTCGAGCTTGAGCGAGTATTCGATGACGGAGCTGCTGCCGCCTTCGGTTTTGCCGGAACGCAGCACGAAGCCGCCGTGCGGCATGGCGGAATGGTCGCGGTCGAGCTCTTCTTGCGACACGAAATTGACCGTCACGTCGTAGTCGTCAAAATAGTTAGGCATGTTGACGATTTCCTCGCGCACCTTGTCGGGGTCGGCACCTTCCTCGAGGACGACCCAGCATTCGCGCGTGTGCATCTGACGCGTGGACAGGTTGGGGTTTTCGCCCGCGCGGACAGACTCGAGAGACGCCTCCACGGGAATGGTGTACTGCTTGGCGTCCGCAACGCCCTCGATGCGGCGCAACGCGTCGGAATGCCCCTGGCTGATGCCCTTGCCCCAGAAGGTGTAGTCTTTACCCTTGGGCAAAACGACGTTGCCGAACAGGCGCATCAAGGAGAACAGGCCCGGGTCCCAGCCACAGGAGATGAGGGCGACGTGACCGAAGTTGCTGGCCGCCGTGTCCACCTTCATGAAGTGCTCGGAAATCTTGGCATGCGTGTCGAAGCTGTCGATGACGTTGTACTTCTTGGCGAATTCCGGCGTCAGCTCAGGGAGGTCGGTGGCGCTGCCACCGCAGATGACGAGGACGTCGATTTCTTCTTTGCCGGACTTCAGGTCCTCGATGGACTTGACCTCGAGGCCCTCGGTTGCAACCTCAACCTCTTCGGGGTTGCGGCGCGTGTAGATGCCCTTGAGTTCCATGTCGGGGTTCTGACGCAGAGCGAGCTCCACCCCGCGGCCGAGGTTTCCATAACCGAGAATGCCGACCTTGATGATATTCAAAGATTCCTCCTTGCGTGTCGAAGAACATGCATTGGGGGTTATGATACCCCCGAAAGCGCCCGCTACGCTTCAAAGACGAAGCAAGACGAGCGCTCTTGAGACAAAATACGACGGATAGACGATAGGGGCGATAAGGACGACTATGCCTGAAGCGTCTCGGCCAGCTCTTTCATGAACCCTTCCACGGTTTCGCGGTTCAGGGAATACCGACGTTCGCGGCCCTCTTTCCTGGCCGTGACCAGCTTGCAGGCGACGAGCGTCCTCATGTGGTGGGAAAGCGTCGGCTGCGTGATGTCGAGGCCTTCCAGCAGGTCACGGGCGCAGATATCATCCTGTTTCGCGATGCGCTTGACGATGCAAAGACGGTTCGGGTCTGCGAGCGCTCTGAATACGGCAACAGGAATTTTCATAGCGGAAAACCTTTCTTTGTGTCGCCAGCGAACCTAACTTGAACAATGGAGACGATATTACTCCAAAGTGCGAAGAGCTTTCAGCATTTTCTTCTTCAATTGCAATAATGTCCATGCAAATTACGCAATGTCCAAGCTCAGAGCGGCAAAACGTCTATTCGGAAAGCAGCTCGAGCAGCTCTTCTCGGGTGAGCACAGAGGCTGACCCTTCGGCACCGCTCACGAGCTTGTCGGCAAGCTCGCGTTTGGCATCTTGCAGCGCCACGACACGCTCCTCCACCG
>CASDTD010000257.1 GCA_949283445.1 uncultured Coriobacteriia bacterium
GGCGCCGGCGTCATCCCCATCATCTTCGCGTCTGCACTGCTCTACATCCCCGCGCAGATTTCTGCGTTCTTCAGCGACGCGGCCTGGCTGCAGGCTGTGGCGGCGTTCTGCTCGAGGGGCTGGGGCAACTGGGTGCTCACCTTCATCCTGATCGTGTTCTTCGCGTACTTCTACACGTCGATGATCTATCACCCGCAGGAGACGGCCGACAACCTGAAGAACAGCGGTGGCTTCATCCCGGGCGTGCGTCCGGGTGGCGCGACGGTCCAGTATCTCCAGGACGTCATCAAGCGCATTACCCTGCCGGGCGCCATGTTCTTGGCTGCGGTCGCCATCATCCCGTCGATCTTCTATTCGTTTACGGATAATACGTTGATTCAGCTGTTCGGCGGCACTTCGGTCTTGATTATGGTGGGCGTTGCGCTCGATACTATGACCAAGCTGGAAAGCCAGCTGAAGATGCACAACTATGACGGCTTCTTCAAATAAGCCCACCGATTGGAGAGTGTTTCTATGAACATCGTGCTTCTGGGCGCTCCCGGTGCCGGCAAAGGCACCCAGTCCGCCAAACTCGTCGAGGAATACGGTTTCAACCATCTTTCGACGGGCGATTTGCTGAGGGCTGCCGTGAAGGAGGGTACCGAGCTGGGCAAGAAGGCCAAAGGCTACATGGATGCCGGCGAGCTGGTTCCCGACGAGGTCGTCATCGGCTTGGTGGAAGAGAAGCTCCAGGCAGACCCGGATGCTTCCTACTTGCTCGACGGCTTTCCGCGCACGCCCGCGCAGGCGGTCGCCCTGGACGGCGTGCTGTCCTCGCTGGGCAAGAAGCTCGACTACGCCATCGCGCTCGAAGTCGACAACGAGGTCGTCGTCAAGCGCATGAGCGAGCGCCGCGTCTGCCGTGACTGCGGCTTCCCAGGCACGACGGCGACGGGCGCTACCTGCCCCAGCTGCGGTGGCGAGATGTACCAGCGCGAAGACGACAACGAGGACACGGTGCGCAACCGCCTCGAGGTCTATGACAAGTCCACGACGCCGCTCGTCGACTATTACCGTGGCAACGGCATCTTGGTCGAGCTGGACGGCAACCGCACGCCCGACGAGGTCTTCGCTTCCATCAAGGAGACCATCGCCTCATGAGACGCCGTGATGTGCAGGGCATCGTCTACAAGACTCCTGCGCAGATCGAGGAAATGAAAGAAGCGGGGCGCCTGAGTGCACGGGTGCTCCGCAAGCTCGGCGAGATAATCGAGCCCGGCATGACCACGCTGGAGCTTGACGAATACGCCGAAAAGCTCATAGCCCTTGAAGGGGGAAAGCCCTCCTTCAAGGGCTATGGCGGTTTTCCGGGCACGATCTGCGCTTCGCCCAACGAGATGGTCGTGCATGGCATTCCCAGCTCGTCCGTTGTTTTGCAAGAGGGCGATATCCTTTCCATCGACACGGGTGCCACGGTGAACGGCTGGGTGGGCGACAATGCCTGGACCTTTCCCGTGGGAAACATCGACGCCGAAAAGCAACAGCTCCTTGCGGTAACCGAAGCAGCGCTTTGGGCGGGCATCGAACAGGCGGTCGTGGGAAACCATCTGGGCGATGTCGGCGTGGCCATTCAGGAAGTCGCCGAAAGCCACGGGTTTTCGGTTATCCGCGAATACGTGGGACATGGCATCGGGCGCAAGATGCACGAGCCGCCGCATGTACCGAATTACGGCAAGAAGGGCAGGGGGCTGGTGCTCGAGCCCGGGCTGGTCATCGCCATCGAGCCCATGATTGCCGCCGGCAAACGCAAGGTCCACACGCTGCGCGACGGCTGGGGCGTGGTAACCAACGACCGCAGGCCAGCTGCGCATTTCGAGAAGACCATTGCGGTTACCGAAGACGGACCGGTCATTATCACTGCCGAATAACATAAAAAAATATTGCGTTTCACTCTTGACTTGCAGTAATATATTCGACTGCGTCTGTCTGAATTCAGAGTGGGAAGCGAAAGAATAGTGAGCAAAGAAGAGGCGATTGAGCTCGAAGGCACGGTCGTTGAGCCGCTGCCGAACGCAACTTTCAAGGTCGAGCTGGAAAACGGGCACCAGGTTCTGGCCCATATTTCCGGCAAAATGCGCATGCATTACATCAAGATTCTCCCGGGCGATCGCGTCACGGTGGAGCTTTCCCCGTATGACTTGGATCGTGGCAGAATCACCTACCGCTTCAAGTAAGCCGGCACGGGCAACCGTGCCATATGTTCGCGGGGCCGCACGGCGTGCAGGCTCCCGTTTCCGTGCCTGGGCATTCCGTGCGCCGGCACGCTTTGTTGGAAAATTACCGCCTGCGGCTGCGGCGTGTATATAGATTCGAAGTGGCAAGACACTTTCGGAAAGGTATGGATTGTTATGAAGGTACGTCCTTCGGTCAAGAAGATGTGCGACAAGTGCAAAGTCATTCGACGCCACGGGAAGGTCTACGTCATCTGTGAGAACCCCCGTCATAAGCAGCGTCAAGGTTAGGAAGAGGAGCGACATTGGCTCGTATACTTGGTGTCGACCTTCCGCGCGAGAAGCGCGTGGAAATTGGTCTGACGTATATCTACGGCATCGGTCTGACTCGCGCGAAGAAGATCTGCGCTGAGGCAGGCGTCAACCCCGACACGCGCGTGCGCGACCTCACGGAAGAGGAAGTCGTGAAGATGCGTGACATCATCGATGCCAACTACACGGTGGAAGGCGACTTGCGCCGTGAGACTTCCCAGAACATCAAGCGCCTGATGGAGATTGGCTGCTACCGTGGCCTGCGCCATCGCAAGGGCCTGCCCGTCCGCGGTCAGCGCACCCACACCAACGCCCGCACCCGCAAGGGTCCGCGCCGTCAGATCGGCGCAAGGAAGAAAGGCTAAGGTGAGGGAGAACCATGGCTAAGAAGCAGCAGACCACCACGCGTGTGCGTCGTGCAGACCGCAAGAACATTACCGTCGGCCAGGCGCACATCAAGAGCACGTTCAACAACACGATCGTTTCTATCACCGACACGCGCGGCAACGTCATTTCCTGGCAGTCCGCAGGCACCGTCGGTTTCAAGGGCTCCCGCAAGTCCACGCCGTTCGCAGCCCAGATGGCAGCCGAAAAGGCCGCCAAGATGGCTATGGAGCACGGCCTGAAGAAGGTCGCCGTCTTCGTCAAGGGCCCGGGTTCCGGCCGCGAGACGGCAATCCGCTCGCTGCAGGCCGCCGGCCTCGAGGTCGCGAGCATCCAAGACTGCACGCCCATCCCGCACAACGGTTGCCGCCAGGTCAAGCGTCGTCGCGTTTAGTTGGAAGGATATTTAGGTTATGGCAATTAACAGGACCCCAGTCCTGAAGAGGTGCAGGCAGCTTGGTCTGGACCCCTCCGTCCTGGGCTATTCCAAAGAGTCTCATAGGCAGCCGTCCCATCGCCGCCGCCAGGAGAGCGAGTACGGCATGCAGCTTCGCGAGAAGCAGAAGGCCAAGTTCATCTACGGCGTGCTGGAAAAGCAGTTCCACGCGTATTACGAGAAGGCTCGTCGCATGCGTGGCCGCACGGGCGAGAACCTGATGCAGATTCTCGAGTCCCGTCTGGACAACGTCGTGTTCCGTCTGGGCTTCGCCCGCACGCGCAAGGAAGCGCGTCAGACGGTCACCCACGGTCATATTCTGGTTAACGGCAAGCGTGTCGACATCCCGTCGTACCGCGTCAAGGCCGGCGACCTGATCTCTGTCAGCCCCAAAGCCGCCGAGCTGCTCGTCATCAAGAGCGCGCTCATCTCCAACGAGAGCGTCCAGGTTCCGGCTTGGCTCGAGGTCGATATCGAGAAGCTGCAGGGCAACGTCATTTCTCTGCCGACGCGTGACCAGATCGATCTGGATATCCAGGAGCAGCTCATCGTCGAGCTCTACTCGAAGTAATGAGCATGCTGCCTGTCCTATCCGGTACAAGTCTCAAGGAGGCTTATTTATATGACTGAGTTCATGAGGCCCAAGATCACTGTTGAGCAAGTGGATGACAATATCGCGCGTTTCATCATGGAACCGCTCGAGCGTGGCTACGGCCAGACGCTCGGCAACAGCATGCGCCGCGTGTTGCTGTCCTCCCTGGATGGTGCCGCTGCAACAGCCATCAAGATTGAAGGCGTGCAGCATGAGTTCACGGTCGCCCCGGGTGTAGTGGAAGATGTCACTGACATCGTTCTCAACATCAAGGGTCTCGTCTTCGCGTCGTTCGGCGGTGGCGAAGAGGCAACTGCCACGCTTTCCGCAGAAGGCCCCTGCGTCGTCACGGGCGCCGATCTGGAGGTTCCGACTGAGTTCCAGCTCATCAACCCCGATCACGTTATCGCGACGCTCGCCGAAGGCGCACAGCTCGAGATGACCATCCGCATCGGCGTGGGGCGTGGCTATGTCCCGGCCGAGCGCAACAAGCGTCCCGAGGACCCGATCGGCATTATCCACGTCGACTCGCTGTTCTCGCCGATTCGCCGTTGCACCATGGATGTCACCGACACTCGTGTTGCTCAGCGCACCGACTATGACAAGCTGATCCTTGAGGTCGAGACGAACGGCGCCATCAGCCCGACCGACGCCGTTTGCCAATCCGCGAATATCATCAGCCAGCATATGGCCGCCTTCCTCATGCTCGACGAGAACGCCGAGAGCGAGGAAGTCGAGAGCATCTTCGCTCCCGAGGGCCCGAGCAAGAACACCGAGCTCGAGAAGCAGATCGAGGATCTGGACCTCTCCGTCCGCTCCTACAACTGCCTCAAGCGTGCCGGCATTCACTCGGTTCGCCAGCTGGTCGAATATTCCGAGAACGATTTGCTTAACATTCGCAACTTCGGCGCGAAGTCGATTGAAGAGGTCAAGGACAAGCTTCAGTCGATGGACCTGAGCCTGAAGCAGTAAGTAGGAGAAACGCTAATGAGGCATTACAAGAAAGGCCGTAAGCTGGGCACCGACGCCAGCCATACCAAGGCCATGAAGAAGAACCTGGCTGTTGCGCTGTTCACCAACGACCGCATCAAGACCACGGTTACCCGCGCGAAGGAAGTCCGCCCCCTGGTCGAGAGCATCATCACGTGGGCCAAGAAGGGCGACCTGCATTCCCGCCGTCTGGCCATCGCCGCTCTGGGCGACAAGGAGCTCGTCCGCGAGGTCTTCGAGAAGGCCGAGCAGGGCATGTGGGCCGACCGCACCGGTGGCTACACCCGCATCATGAAGCTCGGCCCGCGCAAGGGCGACAACGCCCCCATGGCCATCCTGGAGCTCGTGGAAGAGGCTGTTGCCAAGAAGGCCGCCAAGAAGGACGAGGAGCCCAAGGAGGAGCCGAAGGCCGTTGCCGAAAAGGCCGAGGAGCCGGCTGAGGCCGAAAAGACCGCTGACGAGGCAACTGAGGAGACTGCCGAGCAGACGGCTGAGGAGGAAGTCCCCGCTGAGGAGGCCGAGGAGAAGAAGGCCGAATAGGCTTTCTGTTACGTTCGTTTGAGAGGTGGGCATGGCATCGGTTCTGGCGTTTGGCGCGTACGTTCCCGCTGAAAGCCCCGTCCATGCCCTGAACGCGCAGGTCAAGATTGTCTTGGCCTGCGTTTTTTCTATTTCCGTGTTCCTTGTCGAGACATGGGCGGGCATTGGCCTTGTCACGGCGCTGGTCGCCGCGCTCTACGCAATCGGGCGCGTCCCCGTGGGCAACGCGCTGCGGGGGCTCGTCCCGGTGACGTTCATCCTGGCGTTCACCGTCATCGTGCACGCGTTCAGCATCAACATCGGCAGCGAGGCCGCGCCGGGCTTGAGCCAGGCGGGTTCGCTGGGGCTTGACCAGGAGTGGGTGCTGTTCGGCACCTTCGGCGTCACGCTCGACGGCCTTGTGCGCGGGCTGTTTTTCGCCCTGCGCATCGCGCTGCTCGTGGCCATCTGCTCGCTGCTCACGTTCACCACGTCCATGATCGCGCTCACAGACGGCATGCTCAAGCTGCTCGCTCCGCTGCGCAGGCTCAGGGTCCCCATCGACGACATCGCGATGATGGTGTCCATTGCCTTGCGCTTCATCCCGACGACGGCGGCCGAGGCCCGCACGGTGCAGATGGCGCAGAAGGCGCGTTGCGCAGACTTCGACGACGGCAACGTGCTCAAGCGGGTCAAGTCATGGGTCCCCGTGCTGGTTCCGCTGTTCGTGCGCCTGTTTCACCGCGCTGACGAGCTTGCCGAGGCGATGGACGCGCGCTGCTATTCCGGCGGCGTGCGCACGCACATGACGCAGAGCGCCGTGCACGCCAAAGACGTTGCGGTGCTGGTTGTGGGGGCGGCAGTGCTCGTGGCCATCTGCGTGTTTCTGTAGAGCGGCGGCTTTGCCTGCCGGGTGCGCTTGCCAAATTTGCCTGGAGCCCGCTTGCCAAAAAACAGGCTTCTGGTATGCATGAAGAGGCGCTCTGAGGGCCGTGCGAGGCCGAAAAATGCACAAAACATTCGATATGGCTGGCTTTTGAGGTTTGAAACACGGTTTTTAGGTCACCAAGAGCATGTTTTTTGGCATGGGGGTGTGCCAGAGCATGAGGGGTCGTCAGAGCATGAGGGGACGTCAGGGGTTGAGGGCGACACGGGCAAGGGCTGAAGGGATGCTTTGCAAAGGAGCCTGAGAGGGGAGAAACGGGCATAGTGGAACATCTGAAGGACAGTGACGGTGCGTTTGCGGCCCTGGCCATCGAGCTCGCCTACAACGGTGCAGGTTACTCGGGGTTTGCCAAGCAGAAAGACGAGCGACTGCGCACGGTGCAAGGCGAGCTCGAGCGGGCGCTTGCCACGTTGCTGCGCCATCCGGTCGAGACGGTGTGCGCCGGCAGAACTGATGCGGGCGTACATGCGTTGGGGCAAGTGGTGTCTTGTGTTGTCCCGCGCGAGGAGGTTGCAAACCGTGCGCCATCCAAACTCAGGATTTCCCTCAACGCGCTCACGCCCGATGACATAGCGGTGAAGCGCGTTTGCTTTGCAGATGCGGGTTTTTCCGCCCGCTTCGATGCCGTGAAGCGCGAGTACCGCTACCGCATCGTGTGTGGGGGCGAACCGCCCTTGTTCCTGCGCGATTTCGCATGGTGGCACCGTGGCGAACTCGACGCAGATGCCATGCAGACGGCCGCCCAACATTTGATTGGCGAGCATGATTTCAAGTCGTTTTGCAAAACACAAAGCGCGGTGGACAAGACGACGATGCGCTTCGTCGAGGAAGTGAGCGTGTTCGAGGAAGAGCAGCTGGGGGAGAAGCATTTCGTGGTTAAGGTCGTCGGCAACGCGTTTCTGCACTCGATGGTGCGCACTATCGTCGGCACGCTGGCGCAGGTGGGCGTCGGGCGGCGCGAGCCTGGTTGGGTTGCGGACGTCCTTGCGGCCCGCGACCGCAACGCTGCGGGCGAGACCGCGCCTGCCTGTGGGCTCACGTTCTGGCACGTGACGTATCCGGAAGGGGTTTTCCGCGACGAGGTGTGAGGTGCGCGCGGGAAACGTGCGCGGATGGCAAGGGGCCGGCCATGTCGCTGCCCCGTGCTACTCTATGCGGACACGAAAACGCCAAGATGCGCTGAGGAGAGGTAATGTTCTGTAAAGAATGCGGCAGCGAAGTCAAAAACGAGGCGAAGTTCTGCCCGAAGTGCGGCACGCCGGTCAAGCAGCCAAAGACGCCTGACGGCGCTGCGTCCGCCGCGTGCGGCAACGGTGGGCAGCAAGGTGACAAACCGCAGGCGAAGTGGCCGAAAAGGCGCCGCGTCGTCGTGGCGGTTGTCGCAGCAGTCGTGGTCATTGTGGCGGCGCTTGCCGTTGCCGTGGGCGTTTCGATGCCCTCTGACAAAGAAGTCGAAGCTGCCAAAGACATGCTGGCGGTCGACGCCGGCGTAGACGCCGCTTCCGCGCCCTACGTCGACGAGGCAGGCTATGTCGACGCCTCCAATGTCAAGGACGCCGTGAAGGCGGTGGAAAAGCAGGTTCGCGCGCAAGCCGGCAATGCGGTGGTGCAATGTGTCAACGACGGCGACAGCGTTACCTTCGTGCTCTCCAACGGCATCCACTACATCTACGCGCCCACAGTGAAAGGGCAGCTGGGTGGCGAGGCCGCCGAAGGCGGCGAGACGGCGGAAGAAGCGGCTCCCGCCGAAGGGGAAGCCGCCGAAGGGCAGGACGCCGAAGAAGAGAAGAGGCCCGAGCTGAGCGTCGTCACCTTCGAGCCGTACAGATCGGCATTCGACGAGGCGGGGTTGCGTTCGATAACCGAAGAGAAAGAGAGCCTGTGCGAGGCGGAGGGCTTCAAGGCGGGCGAAGACTACGCCGACGGGGAGGTGTCTGTCGAGACCCTCGAAAGCAAGCTTGGCAAAAACCAGATGGTCTTGTGGTTCGGGCATGGCCTCTCGACGTCTCTGGACGGATCAGTGCTGCCGACGGGCACGACGGTTGTCGACGCTACCAGCAACGTCCCCAATATCAGCATGTGGATTGTCTGGAGGGTGTTGGAGCAGGATGGCCTTCTGGAGAAGGAGTGCGCGAGCGTCGCATCTTGGATTTCCGCGACTTCAAAATACAAAGACGATTTGGAAAACGCCCGTCTGGTCGTCGTCAAGACTAACGAGGACAACGGGCGTCTTGCGATGACCTCCCGCTTTATAGAGGAACATTACGACGAAGGCGACCTTGCGGGCAGCGCGTTCTACTTCGGCACGTGCGAGATGTTGAAAGACGTGTGCGACCCGGTCGAGGGCGTCACGCCGTTCGCCCAGGCCCTGGTAAATGCCGGCGCTTCTTACGTTTCCGGCTATACGGGCACGGTTCCCACCTCGTTCGAGGAACAGACCCGCATCTCGCTCGTCAATAATCTTAAGAGCGGCACTGACTTGGGCATCGCCTTCGTGAACACGAAATCAGGTGCTGATGGGAGCAAACGTGCGCAGGTTTCCAAGGGCGAAGAGAAGGCTGAGCCGATAGGGAAAGAGAAGTACGCGGACACCTACTTCTCGTATATTCCGCTTGCCAAGGGGCAGGAGCACAAGCCTGCCATCGAGCGTCCCGAGGACAAGGAGGAAGCCGCCGAGGAGGAAAAGCTGGCGGAAGATTCCGACAAGAAGATAGAAGACGAGAAAAGCGAGGAAGCGGAAGACCTCGGCTCTGCGCAGGGCGAGGTGACCTGGTACGAGGGCGCCTACGGGGGCGCGGCACCCGCTCCGTACATCACGAGCGTGCGAGTGGAGGGCAACACGCTCGTCATCAAGGGCGCGCTCATGCACGCGAGCTCGGAAAGCGCGCTGAAGGGGCTCAACCCCTTCGCCGATCCGGATGTCGTCGACGAGGAGCAGACCTACCGCTTCAAGCTCACGAGCAGCACGAAAATCGAGCAGGTGACCAGCTCTGAGAAAGGGACGACCGAACGCCTCACGCTCAAGGAGTTCAAGGCGCTCAGCTTGCCCGCCGCGCCGGGCAACATTTACTCCGTCGATGCCAACGGCAGCCTGTTGAGCATCTGGATGGGCGTGTAACCATGGCGCACATGATTCCGAGCGCCGGCCCGGCGGCGTTTGCCAAGGAAAGCCTGGAGGACCGCATCTACTACGCCCTCTCCCAGCTGAGCGACGATTTCACAGTCGTCCACTCGTTCAAGCTCGTCGATGTTGAGGGTGGGCAGCTGTCCGAGCACGAAGCCGATTTCGTCATCTTCAATCGGGAGCTCGGCATACTCGTCGTCGAGGCGAAGGCGGGGCAGGTTAGAACTGTTGAGGGCGAGTGGTGCTACGGTAGCGGCGACATCATGCCCGGCGGCGGGCCATACCGGCATGCGAGCGACATCAAATGGCGTCTGTTCTCCCGTTTCGAGGAGATGGGCATCAAGGATTTGCGTTTTCGCTGCAAGCTCCTGCACGCGGCGTGGTTTCCCTCCCTGGGGGCCGAGCAGCTGCGCACGTTGGAATATTCGGGTGAGGCGGTGCGCGAGCTGACGCTGTGCAAATCGGATTTGGCCGACCCCGAACCGGTCATCCGCAACATGTTCAGAATCAACACAGCGCAGGTGCAGACCGAATTGAGCGAGAAAGAGGCGCAGGAGGTTCTCGACAAGGTCATCCGTCCGGAATTCAACATCGTGCCGACAGGCGCCTGCGATTACGGCTTCAACGACTACGTCTTCGCCCGGCTGCTGGACGAGCAGGTGCGCGTGCTCGATTTTCTGAGCGAGCAGAAGACGGCGACGGTCAATGGGGCAGCCGGCACGGGAAAGACGCTCATCGCCATCGAGCACGCCAAGCGCAAAGCGCGCCTGGGCCAGGTGCTCGTCCTTTGCTTCAACAAGCTGCTACAACTTGACATCAAAGGGCGGTGCAGCGATGAGGCGAACATATCGGTCTACACGATAGACGGGCTGTCCACCAGAACCGTTGGCGCCATCGATTACGAGGCCATGGTCGCCGCGTTCATGGAAGACCCTACGGCGTTTCCCTACGATCATGTTGTCATCGACGAGGGGCAAGATTTCGGGCAGGACGCCATAGAGCGGGCGGGCGTGCTGGAATGTCTGCAGATGCTCGTGGAGGCCAAAGGCGGGACGCTGTACTTCTTCTATGACAAACGCCAGCTGGTGCAAGGTGTCGGGCTGCCGGAATTTATCACGGACGCCGATTGCAGGCTGACGCTCTACCGCAACTGCCGCAACACGGAACGCATCGCCGCCTGCTCGTTCAAGGCGCTCGAAGACTCGTCTGCGGTCAACGTGCTGCTGTCGGGTGAGCCGGGCAACATACCCTGCATGAAGGTTTCCATCGACAAAGCCGCGCTGGAGAAATATGTCGACGGGCAGATCGAGACGCTGCAGAAAAAGGGGCTCGAAGTCGTTGTCCTCACCTGCAAGACCATCCAGCGGTCGATGTTTTCCGACGTGTTCAAGCGCAGGGGCGACGCGCATCGTTGGAAGAGCAGCGGCGCCAAGGTCTACACGTGCCGCACGTTCAAGGGCATGGAGGCTGATGCCGTCATCCTCATTGATGTTGACGAGACGCTGTGGAAGGCTTCGATGGCAGAGTACAGTCCGCGGGAAGGCGCGATATTCTACACGGGCGCCTCGCGGGCCAAGCACGAGCTACGCATCGTCGCGTGTATGGACGACACGGGCTGCAGAAACGCCCTGCTTTGGTTGGGGGCCGGGACAGCCAGCGAGAACCCGCAGGCCAAGCTGGCGGAGGCTCTGGGCGCGCAGCTGGTGTGATGGCAGGCCTGGCCGCAATCTGTGCTCTGGCGACAGGATCGCGTGTCGTTCAACTGCAGATGTGTGCTCGAACGACAAAATCGCCTCGAAAACCACCCCTGGATGTCGCCAAACCACCTGTTTGCGGATTATGGGGCGGTGAAGTGTCGTCAGGCCACTCGTTTGCTGCGGAGATGCACGGGCAGCACGATCAACCTCGTATGCTGATACTATGCGCAAAATATGCCATTGCGGACAAAGGGGTGCTTCACTTGCTACACTGTCAGGCGGCAAATTTTCGTTGAAGTTTGCTGTACGTGGAATTCAAGTCAAATGGCGGGGCGCGTGCCCTCCATGGCGAAAGGAATTTGAAATGGCAACGATCGACACCGTGAAGAAGCTCCTGGAGGAGAACCTCTCCATCGACCCCGAGACCGTGACCGAGGACTCCACGCTCGAGTCCCTCGACCTGGATTCCCTGGATATGGTCGAGCTCATCTCCGACCTCGAGGACGAAGAGGGCATCGACTTCGGCGAGCCCGAGGGCATCGAGACTGTCGGCGACATCGTCAAGCACGTCGATTCTCTGAAATAAGCGCATATGAGGACTCGAATCACCGAGCTTCTCGGTATCGAGTATCCAATCTTTCAAGGGGGCATGGCCTGGATTGCCGACGCCTCCTTGGCCTCGGCCGTCAGCAATGCTGGCGGTCTTGGCATCATTGCGGGCGGTAGCGCCAGCGCTGATAGGGTTGGTGCGATGATCGATGAAGCGCAAGCGAAAACCGACAAGCCCTTCGGCTTGAACATCATGCTCATGAGCCCGCACGCAGACGATTTGGCCCAACTTGTCATCGACAAGGGCGTCAAGGTTGTCACCACGGGCGCGGGTTCGCCCTCGGCCTACATGGACGCGTGGAAAGCGGCCGGTATCAAGGTCATTCCCGTCGTCGCCTCCGTGGCGCTGGCAAAACGCATGGAAAAGTGCGGCGCCGATGCCCTCGTGGCAGAAGGCGGGGAATCGGGCGGGCACATCGGCGAGCTCAACACGATGGCGCTCGTGCCGCAGGTCGTGGCCGCCACGTCCGTTCCCGTGCTCGCTGCCGGCGGCATCGCAAGCGGGCGCCAGCTTGCCGCAGCGCTCATGCTGGGCGCCGAAGGCGTGCAGATGGGCACGCGCTTTCTTACCGTGGAAGAGTGCACGGTGCACGAGAACTACAAGGTCAAGGTTCTCAAGGCGAAAGACTCCGACACCATCGTGACGGGACGTGTGGCCGGGCATCCGGTGCGTGGCCTGAAGAACAAGTTCGCCCGCGAGGCGCGCAAGGCCGAGCTTGCCGAGATCATGGACGGCATGGAACAGGAGATGAAGCATTCTGGTTCCCTGCGCCGCGCCGCCGTCGAAGGCGACCTCGACACGGGGTCGTTCATGGCAGGCGAGGTAGCCGGCATGGTCAACGAGCGCGGCACGGCTGCCCAGGTCATTCAACAGTTCACGGCCGAGGCCGAAGAGGCGCTTTCCTGGTCTGGTGCCGAGCTGCTCGACAACAACGCGACACGAAAGAAGTTCTAGATGAGCAAAACCGCATTCCTGTGCTCCGGGCAAGGGGCGCAGAAGGTCGGCATGGGCGTCGACTTCGTCCATGCGTTCCCCGCATGCGCCGACCTGTTCGAACTGGCGAAGTCTGCCACGGGCATTGATGTGTTCCAGCTGTGCGAGCAAGGTCCCCTCGAGGAGCTCTCGCTCACGCAGAACACGCAGCCCGCGCTGGTGACGACGTCGCTTGCCATTGCGCGTGCCTTGCAGGACAAGGGCGTGAAGCCCGACTGCGTGGCGGGCTTTTCCCTGGGCGAATACGCTGCTCACGCCATCGCCCGCACCATTTCCGAGGAAACGGCGCTTCAGCTGGTCGCCCGCCGCGGCGCGATGATGGCCATGGCCGCCTCGCAAACGCAGGGAGGCATGGCGGCGCTGCTGCGCTGCAGCTTGGAGCAGGCGGCCCAGCTGTGCGAGAAGCATGCTGAGGCACATGGCCAGGTGCTCGCCCCCGCGAACATCAACTGCCCCGGTCAGGTGGTCATCTCCGGCCAAACCGAAGCGCTGGAAGATGCCTGCGCTGACTGGAAGGAGCAGGGCGGCAAGTTCTCGATGGTCAAGACCTCGGGCGCATTCCACAGCCCGCTCATGCAGTTCGCGGCAGACCGCATGAAGCCCGCGCTTGAGATGACGGGCTTTGCCGCGCCGGAAATCGATTTGTACTGCAACTGCAACGCGCTGCCCCTCGAACAGGGCAAGGCGGCCGAGATGCTCCTGCGCCAGATCACCTCGCCCGTGCTGTGGGAAGACACCATCCGCAACATGATCGGCGACGGTGTCGACACCTTCATCGAGTGCGGTCCGGGCAAGGTGCTCACGGGCATGGTCAAGCGCACGGCGCGCGATATGGGCGTCAAGGTCACGCAGGTGTGCGTCGAGACGGTCGAGGACATGGAGGCGTATCTGAATGCCTAGGGGAAAGGTCGAAGGCCCCGGTTGCGCGCTCGTCACGGGCTCTGCCCGCGGCATCGGCGCTGCCATCGTGCGCGCGCTGGCGGCACAGGGGCGCAACGTCGTCATCAACTACACGAGCGCGGGCAGCAAGCAGACTGCCGAGGAGCTCGCGGCGCAGGTCGCGGCCGAGCACGGCGTGCAGGCGTGCGCCGTCCAGGCGGATGTCTCCTCCTACGAGCAGGCTGGCAATCTGGTGCAGAGCGCGCTCGAGGCGTTCGGGCACATCGACGTGCTTGTGAACAACGCCGGCATCACGCGCGACACCTTGCTCATGCGCATGTCCGAAGAGCAGTTCGACGATGTCATCGCCGTCGACCTGAAGGGCGTGTACAACGTCTGTCAGCACGTCGCCGGTCCGATGGCCAAACAGCGCAGCGGGCGCATCATCAACATCAGCTCGCTTTCCGGCATTTTGGGCCAGGCCGGTCAGGCGAACTATTCTGCTGCCAAGGCCGGCGTGATTGGCTTTACCAAAGCCGTTGCGCGCGAGCTTGCGGGGCGCGGCATCACCGTGAACGCCGTCGCGCCCGGTTTCATCGAGACCGACATGACGGCGAACATGAACCAGAAAGTACTCGACGAGATGAAAGACCAGATACCGCTCAAGCGCATCGGCGCGCCTGAAGACATCGCCGGTGCCGTGGCGTTTCTGGCATCCGAGCACGCCGCCTACATCACGGGGCAGGTGCTGCAAGTAGACGGAGGTCTTGGAATATGAGCGTAAGCGAGAACAGGCGCGTCGTCATTACCGGCATGGGCACGGTGACGGCGGCGGGCAACGGCTTCGACAAGCTGTGGGACGCCCTCATGGAGGGCACCTGCTTCGTCGGTCCTATCGAGCGTGTCGACCCTGAGGTCGTCGGCGTGCACGTTGACGCGGAAATCAAGGATTTCGACCCGGTCGCCACGGGCGTCATGACCAAGAAGGAAGCTCGTCGCTCCGACCGTTACGAGCAGATGGCGATTGTCGCCGCTGCCGAGGCCTGGGAGCAGGCGGGCATTTCCATGGACGATGAGGACGCGGCGCGTTGCGGCGTGTGCATCGGCAGCGGTTGCGGTGGCCTCGATTCCATTATCGACAGCCACGTCAAGCTCATGAACGCGGGCACGGCACGCAAGATGAACCCGATGCTCGGCATCATCATGGAAGCCAACATGGCAGCAGGCCAGGTGGCCATCCGGTACGGCTTGAAGGGCCAGTGCATGTGCACGACGTCCGCTTGCGCGTCGGGTGCCCACGCCATCGGCGAAGGCGTGCGCGCCATCCGCCACGGTTACCAGGACGTCATGGTCGTCGGCGGTTCCGAAGCCGTCATCAACGAGATGGGCCTGGGCGCGTTTGCCAACCTCACGGCGCTTTCCAAGGCCGAAAACCCGCTCGAGGCATCGCTGCCGTTCGACGCCCGCAGGGGCGGCTTCGTGCTGGGCGAGGGCGCGGGCGTGCTGGTGCTGGAGTCTTTGGAGCATGCCCAGGCGCGTGACGCGAAAATCTTGGGCGAGATTGCCGGCTTCGGCAACACCTGCGACGCGTATCACGTCACCGCTCCCGACCCCGATGGTGACGGCCCGGCACGTGCGATGCAAATGGCGCTCGACGAGGCCGGCATCGACGCGGCTGAGCTCGATTATCTGAACGCGCACGGCACGGGCACGCAGATGAACGACGCGGCCGAGGCCAAGGCGCTGCATGTCGTGTGCGGCGAGCATGCCAAAGACGTGCTGGTGCATTCCGTCAAGGGCAACATCGGTCATACGATCGCCGCATGCGGCGCTATCGAGGCCTGCGTGACGGCACGTGTCATCGCCGAGCAGAAGGTGCCGCCCACGTGCGGCTATGCCGAAGCGGACCCCGAGCTGGACGTGTGGGTGAGCGGCGAGGCGGTCACCGACCATCCTATTCGCTATGCCCTGTCCAACAACTTGGGCTTCGGTGGGCACAACACGTCGCTGGCCTTCAAGGCGTACGAGGAGTAGGACATGGCGCTGAGCAGAGAAGAACTGGTCCCCACGCCCGAGCATCCGCTCGAGCGAGCCGACATTGAGAAGATCCTGCCGCACCGGCCGCCGTTTCTGTGGGTCGACCGGGTCATCGAGCATGATTTGGGCAAACGCGTCGTCGCGGAGCTCTTCATCGACCCCGAATGGCCGCATTTCAAAGGACATTTCCCGGGGCATCCGGTGATGCCCGGCGTGCTCATGCTCGAGGCGCTGGCGCAAACGGCCGGCATCGCGCTCATGGGCAACCCGGAATCGGAAGGCAAGCTCGGCTTTCTGGCGAAGGTGGATAACGCGAAGTTCCGCAACCAAGTTGTGCCGGGGGACACTCTGCGCCTCGAGGCGGAAATCGTGAAGTCCAACGCACGTTCTGCACGTGCGCACGTTACTGCAAGCGTGGACGGCACGACCTGCGTCGAGGCCGACCAGATGTACGTCATCGGGTAAGAACCCGCTGGCGAAAAGACAGGCGAAAGAGAACATGGCGAAACCCAAGTACATAGAGATCAAGCCCGCCGTCGGGCCGGCCAAGCGCGACGTGGCGAAATGCAACGAATGCGGCTATTCCGCGCCCATGGCGCAGGTTCTGGAAAACTACTGCCGCTGCCCGCGCTGCGACACGTATTTCCGCATGCATCCGCGCGACCGCATCGCGTCGCTGGTAGACGAGGGCACGTTCACGGAATACGCCGCTGCGGTCAACAGCGCCAATCCGCTGGATTTCCCCGGTTATGAGGGCAAGCTGGAAAAGGCGCGCAGAAACAGCGGGGAGACCGAAGGCGTCGTCTGCGGGTTCGCGCGTATCGAACGTCAGTCTTGCGGCATCGCCGTCATGGACCCGTTCTTTATGATGGGGTCCATGGGCTATGCGGTGGGCGAGCGTATCGCGGAGCTTTTCGACCATGCCACCGAGCAGAAGCTGCCCGTTGTCGTGTTCACTGCATCGGGTGGCGCGCGCATGCAGGAAGGGCTCGTCTCGCTCATGCAGATGGCCAAAGCCTCGTGCGCGGTGCGCCGGCATCGCGACGCCGGGCTGTTCTACCTGTCTGTGATCACCGACCCCACGACGGGCGGCGTCACGGCGTCGTTTGCCACTGAGGGCGACATCATCTTGGCCGAGCCCAAGGCGCTCATCGGGTTTGCGGGCAGGCGCGTCATCGAGTCGACGGTGCGCGAGGAGCTCCCCGAAGACTTCCAGACGGCGGAGTTCGCCTTGCAGCATGGCCTTATCGACGGCATCGTCGCGCGCGAAGACATGCGCGAAGTCGTCTCCGAGCTGCTCGCCTTGCACCGAGTGCCCACGCTCGAGGAGGAAAACGCACTCGCGCACGAGATTTCCTATTCCGGCGCGCGTGACGGGCGCAGGTCCGAGGACTTCGTGCGCAAGAGCCGCGAAGAGCAGAACAAGCGCCGCAGCAAGAATCCGCTGCGCCTTCTTTCGGGTGCGCTGCGCCGGGGTGCCCATACGGCAGAATCGCTTGCCGATGTGGTCGACGCGCAGGAAAACCAGTACCGCGCGGCCAGCACGCCGCGTCGCCCGGACCCTGCCGAGGAAGAGAAGCTTGCCCAGGCAGAGGCTCATGCCCGCATGGTGGGTGCCGACCTCACGGCTTGGGAGCACGTGCAGCTCGCCCGTCGCACCGACCGTCCGACGGCACATGTGTACCTGGAGCAGCTCGTGGACGGCTTTCTGCAGATGCACGGTGACCGTTGCTTTGCCGATGATCCGGCCATCGTCGGCGGCCTGGGTTTCATCGACGGGCGTCCGGTCACCATCATCACGCAGGAGAAGGGCACCGACACGGCAAGCCGCATCGCGCACAACTTCGGGTGCTCGCACCCGGAGGGCTACCGCAAGGCGCTGCGCCTGGCGCGCGAGGCCGAGCACTTCGGGCGTCCGGTGGTCTGCCTGGTCGACACGCAGGGCGCGCATTGTGACGCCGGCGCCGAGGAGCGTGGCCAGGGCAATGCGCTTGCAGAATGCCTGACCGAATTCGCGGGTTTGAAAGTGCCTGTCATCAGCGTGATCTTGAGCGAGGGCGGCAGCGGCGGCGCCTTGGCGCTGGCCGTCGCCGACCGCGTTGCCATGCTGGAAAACGCCATCTACTCGATTCTCACGCCCGAGGGCTTCGCCTCCATTCTGTGGAAGGACGCCAACCGTGCCGTCGAGGCCGCAAGCGCCATGAAGCTCACTGCCGCCGAGGTCAAGGACATGGGCATCATCGACGCGGTCATCCCCGAAGCGGGGGAGGGCGCTCACGACCAGACGCAGGCAGCGGTCGACGCCGTGTGCGCTTACGTGCGCGCGTCGCTTGCCGAGCTGGAGAACGTCGCCGTTGACGAGCTCGTGGCGACGAGGCAGAAGCGTTTTTCGAATATCGGGCTGTAGCGCGGCCTTCGTGTTGTGAAGCGTTGGCGCTCTACGGTGTCGATACGCCAACGCTTCAGCTCCCCTTCAGAAAGTCCCTATAGAATCGAGACGATGCTGCTGGTTTCGAGCAAGGCGCATCGCGTGGCAACGCGGTGCTGGGAATGAGGACTGATGGGCAAATTCAGGACATGGCTGTTCAATTTCATGCAGGGGCGCTACGGCTTTGACGAGCTGGGGCGTTCCATGAGCATATGGGTCATCGTGCTCATCATCGCCTCGATTGCCCTGAACGTGATTGCCAACCTGTTCGGAAACTTGTTCCATGCCATTCAAATTGCCGTTATCTTGAGCCTTTTGTCGCGCGTGGCGAGCTTCGCCTCGTTTGTCGTGCTGTTACTCATGTTCTTTCGCATGCTCTCGCGCAAGCATGACAAGCGCCGTGCGGAAAACGAGCGGTACCTGGCACGTCGCTATGGCAAGCAGAAAAAGCAGGACCTGGCACGTGACCAGAAGGAGTACCGGTATCTCGACTGCCCGTTTTGCGGCCAGAAGATGCGTGTCCCGCGTGGCAAGGGAAAGATTGCAGTAAAATGTCCTGCATGTGGAGAGAAGACGATTACCAAGAGCTGACGATATGACTGAAATCGAACCTGCCCAGACCGAGCGAACCGAACCAGCTTCCACTGCGCCTGAAGACGCGCCTTCGGGTAAGCCGCGTGTTGACCCCCGCGTGTTGACCGACGATCGCGGTAACCCCGACCTGTTCGTTTTCGAAAAGACGTGGGGGCACCGTCTGCTTGCGGGCATCAGCGCCGCGATGCTCGTCATCGCCGCCGTGCTCATCATCTACTGCATAAGCCAGCTTATCAGTGTGTCCGACTTGGCGGGCATTGCCGATTTCGTCGTTACTGTGGGCTACATGCTGTACGGCACGGGGCTGGTGGCCGGCGTGCTGTTGATTCCGCCGGCAATCGTCGGCATCTACGTCGCCAAGCACCCCAAGCGCGTGACGGTCGCCATCGTGCTGGCCATCGTCGCACTCGCCATGGACGTGGCGTTCGTCGTCTACGCGCTCGCCGTGGCGGCAAGCAACGCCGCGACGATTCTGCTCTATGCGGTCCTGCTTGCCATCGTGCCGGTTGTGTACCTGGTGGCATCTCTCAAGATTCGCAGCTCGAATGCGGCAGACAAGCCCTTCGACCCGGGCGATCCGTTCAGCACGTAGAGATAATCGCGCGAAATAGGCGTGCGATATTCGCGCGCTAGCTCCTGTAAAAAAAGATCCTGCCCCTGCCAAAAATGCGTGAGTTGGAGAGCAGAAATCGTGTGAAAGTGCTCTCCAATCCGGCTCAGAATGGCGAATTGCCAAACGAAGAAGAGTTGGAGAGCAGAATGAGAATCAAAATGCTCTCCAACTCTGGTTTTTCTGGCATGAGAGAGTCGCGCGGTCTGTCAGATTACCGTGTGCAGTTCGCGCTTTGGTGTTTCTCGGGGCGCGGCGCTCCCAGTTTTCGTTAACGTGACGGCTCGATGCCGAGTTTTGCCAACATGCGTGAAAGCCGCGTGATGGGAAGCCCTACCACGTTGTCGTAATCGCCGTCGATGTGGTCGACGAGTGCGGAGCCGCTGCTCTGGATGCCGTAGGCACCGGCCTTGTCCAACGGGTCGCCCGTGGCCACATACGCTGCGATTGTCTCTTCGGACAGCTCCTTGAAGACGACGTCGGTTGTCTCGTGAAACGAGAAGAACGCGTCTCCCAT
>CASDTD010000258.1 GCA_949283445.1 uncultured Coriobacteriia bacterium
GGAAGCACGCAGGAAGACGACACTGTTTGGCCCCCATAAAGACGAGGTAGTGTTCTTCGTCAACGGCAAGAACGCGCGGATGTTCGCCTCGCAGGGGCAGCAACGCACGCTCGTACTCGCGTGGAAACTCGCCGAGGTGCGTCTTGTGAATGAGATAGTCAATCAAAACCCCGTGCTGCTTTTGGACGACGTCATGTCCGAGCTCGACGAGGCGCACCGCACGGCGCTTTCGAAATTCGTCGAGCACGCGGCGCAGACGTTCATCACCACGGCCAACCTCGGGTACTTTTCCGAGGGGCTTTTAGAGAAGGCACAGGTCATCGAAATGCCCGTGCCTGGCACGCGTTATGCGTACTGAACGGCGGGTGGAGTTTCCGCCGTGTGACAAGTGAACAGGGCCCTTGTCACATTGTTCGCGGGTTGTGAAGTCCAAAAGCTCGGCTGTCGCGTATGATGTTCGTATCTGCGAAGGGAGGTGCGGCGTATGGACGGGCTCAACGTGGGCTCCGAGGTGAGAAACCTCGTGAACCGGCTCGAGCGCGACAACCCCGATATCGCGCTGTCAGCGCATGTCAAATCGGCGTGGAACGAAGCGGTTGATGCGACGATTTCCCAGCACGTCACCGCTGTCTTCGTCGTGCCCCACACGCAGGCATCGGAAGTAATCGTCTACGTCGATTCCCCCATTCGTGCTGCTGACCTCAATATGCAGTCGGAGATACTGCGCATGAAACTCAACATCGCGCTGGGGCAAGGCAAGCGACGCGCCGAGGGCAACGCAGACCTCGAGCAGGTGAAGAAGCTGAAGTTCGTCGCCTCGAAGGAGAAGTATCTCAAGAAGTCGCGCCGCATGACGACGTTCGAGGCGCTTGAAGAGCAACAGCGCGAGGAAGAAGCCGTCGAACCCGTCGCTTTGACGGACGACGAACTTTCCCAGCTTGTCGCAAGCGTCGCGACGATCGAAGACGAACGGCTGCGCCTCGCGGCCTATGACGCGGCGAAAGCCAATCTCGAATGGCAAAAAGGCCAGCAGGCTGCGAAAAACAAGCGGCAGACGTGACATGGTGAATACTTCGGGAATAGCCACTTTCGCATCGGGGCAAATCTTGCGAAATCGATGTGTAGGTACCTGAAACAGCTGTTGAGAAACGATTGATTGTTTACTGTGTACTTATACAGTGACGTGACGAAAATCTGTTACAAGGCGAATTATGGCCTCATCCCATGGAGAAACCGTGCCCGATGACGTACAATGTGCGCAAGCATATTCGTATGCATGGCAGAAGCACGCTTGTCGTGCTTCTCTTAGTGTTAGGAGTGAGATTTGCCGAAAAACGAAGGTTCGTACGGCGCGGGCGACATTCAGATTCTCGAGGGTCTGGAACATGTGCGCAAGCGCCCCGGCATGTACATCGGCTCGACAGGGCCGCGTGGCTTGCATCATCTGGTCTACGAGGTCGTCGACAATTCCGTCGACGAAGCGCTGGCCGGGTACTGTACCAAAATCGAGGTGACGCTCAACAAAGACGGGTCGTGCACCTGCGTGGACAACGGGCGTGGCATTCCCGTGGAAAAGCACCCGAAGCGCCGCAACATGTCGACGCTGGAAGTCGTCTTGACCATCCTCAACGCCGGCGGCAAGTTCGGCGGCAACGGCTACAAGGTGTCGGGCGGTTTGCACGGCGTGGGCGTTTCCTGCGTGAATGCGCTCTCCACCAAGCTCGTCGCCCAGGTCAAGCGCGACGGCGGTGTCTATGAGATGGAATTCGCGCGGGGCAAGACCACCAAGAAAATCGAGAAAGTGGGCAAATCCCAGGCGACGGGCACCACGATTACTTTCTGGCCTGACCCGGAGATTTTCGAGACGACCGAATTCGACTACGACACACTGCTGCGCCACTTCCGTCAGACGGCGTTTCTGAACAAGAACCTCAAGATCGTCTACACCGACGACCGCGGTGACGAGCCCGTTACCGAAACATTCCAGTACAAGGGCGGCATCGTCGACTTCGTCAAGTACATCAACCAGTCCAAGGAAGTGCTCAACGCCAAACCCATCTACTTCGAGGCCGACAGCCCCGACGGCGAGGTGGAAATCGCGCTGCAGTGGAATTCCAGCTACACGGAAAACGTCCGCAGCTTCGCCAACAACATCGACACGGTGGAAGGCGGCACGCATCTGGAGGGTTTCCGCAACGCGCTCACGCGTACGATGAACGATTACGCCCGCAAGCAGAATATCCTGAAGGAGAAGGATGAGAATCTCTCTGGCGACGACTGCCGCGAGGGTTTGGGCGCCATCATCTCCGTGCGCCTGCATGAGCCGCAGTTCGAGGGACAGACCAAGGCCAAGCTCGGCAACCCGGAGGTGCGCGGCTTGGTCCAGAGCGCGGTCATGAAGGGGCTTTCCGAGTGGATGGAAGAGCACCCCAAGCCGGCGCGCCAGATTGTCAACAAGGCCGTGCAGGCCGGCAAGGCACGCGCCGCCGCCCGCAAGGCACGCGACCTTACCAGGCGCAAAGGTGCGCTGGAAGGCGCCGGTTTACCTGGCAAGTTGGCGGATTGCTCCGTCAAAGACCCGGCGCTCACCGAGCTCTACATCGTCGAGGGTGACTCCGCAGGCGGTTCGGCCAAGCAGGCGCGTGAGCGCAGCTACCAGGCCATTTTGCCCCTGCGTGGCAAGATTTTGAACGTCGAGCGCGCCGGCCTCAACCGTTCGTTGAATTCCGACACCATCAACTCGCTCATCACCGCCATCGGCACGGGCATCGGCGAGGAATTCGACGGTGACAAGGCACGCTACCACCGCATCATCATCATGACCGATGCTGATGTCGACGGCGCGCATATCGCCATCTTGCTGCTGACCTTCTTCTTCCGCTTCATGCCGGAACTCATCGCGCGGGGCTACATCTACATCGCCTGCCCGCCGCTGTACGGTCTGAAAAAGAAAAACTCGCGTTCGGGCAAGATCTTGCAGTACCTCTACAACGACGAGGCGCTGCGCGAGTGCATGGCCAACCTGGACAACCCCGAGAAATACGACGTCCAGCGCTACAAAGGCTTGGGCGAGATGGACCCCGAGCAGCTGTGGGAGACCACGATGGACCCCGACCGTCGCACCTTGCGTCAGGTGTCCATCAAGGACGCCGATGAAGTCGAGCGTGTCGTCTCCGAGCTCATGGGCTCCAACGTCGAGTGCCGCAAGGACTTCATCACCGAGCACGCCAAAGACATCGACGAGAGATTCCTGGACATCTAGGAGGGGAGGGAGAACATGGCTGAAGACACCACGAACAACAACGACCTGAACGACGAGGTCGATGAGGCTTTGGAAGGCGGCAGCTTCGGTGATGCGCTCGACGCCCCACCCGAGCACGTCGTCGCTGCCGATGACATCGAATCGAAAATCAACGCGAGTCTGGGCACGCTCGACATCAACGTCGGCACCATTTCCGATGCGGATTTCGCGCAGGAGATGAAGACCTCGTTTCTCGAGTATTCCATGTCGGTCATCGTCGCCCGCGCCCTGCCGGACGTGCGCGACGGCTTGAAACCGGTGCACCGCCGCATCCTGTACTCCATGTACGATTCCGGCATCACGCCGAACAAGCCGCATGTGAAGTCCGCCCGCTCCGTCGGCGACTGCATGGGTAAATATCACCCCCATGGCGATGCGGCCATCTACGACACTATGGTCCGCTTGGCGCAGGACTTCTCCATGCGTGCGCCGCTCATCGACGGCCATGGCAACTTCGGTTCCATCGACGGCGACGGCGCGGCGGCTATGCGCTACACCGAAGCGCGTCTGGACAAGAAGGCCATGGAGCTTCTGGCCGACCTCGAAAAAGAGACGGTCGACTGGCAGCCCAACTACGACGAGTCCTTGCAAGAGCCCAAGGTTCTGCCCGCTCGTTTCCCAAACCTGCTGGTCAACGGCTCGTCGGGCATTGCCGTAGGCATGGCCACCAACATCCCGCCGCATAACCTGGGCGAGTCCATCGACGCGACCATCGCCGTCATGGAAAACCCGGACATCTCCGTCGACGAGCTCATGCAGATCATCCCGGGTCCGGATTTCCCGACGGGTGCCACCATCATGGGGCGCAAGGGCATCAAGGAAGCCTACGAGACCGGTCGCGGTTCCATCACCATCCGCTGCAAGGCGCATGTGGAAAAGGTCGCCTCCGGTCGCAACCGCATCGTCGTCTCGGAAATTCCCTATCAGGTGAACAAAGCCAAGCTCATCGAGAAAATCGCCGAGCTCGTGCGCAAGAAGGAAATCACGGAAATCTCCGGCCTCAACGACGAGTCCGACCGCAAGGGCATGCGCATCGTCATCGACCTCAAGCGTGGGGAAGAACCA
>CASDTD010000259.1 GCA_949283445.1 uncultured Coriobacteriia bacterium
TGCCCTGGGCGTCGAACTGCTGCAGCGTGGGGTCGTAGGGAACGACTCCCAGCACGGGCAGGCCGACCAGTGCCTGCAGTTCTGCTTCGGTGCGGTTGTCGCCCTGGATGCGGTTGAAGATCACGCCCACCGTTTCGCAGGCGGGCACTGCACCGTTCTTGACGAGCTCTTCGATGTGATGCACGGTCTGCACGCCGCGATAGGAGCTGTCGGTCACGAGAATGAGCGTGTTGATGCGCTCGACCACCTGACGGTTGATCTGCTCGATGCCCGCTTCACCGTCGATGAGGATGGTGTCGAATTTAAGCACGAGCTCTTCCAAGGCATCGCGCAGGAGCTTGTTCACCGAGCAGAAGCATCCCTTGGCCTCCATGTGCCCCATGGCGATGAAGGAGTAGTCCTTTTCCTCCTTCATGGCGCTTGCGATGAGATAGTCGAGCTCATTGGCCACTTCGGCCTGAGAGCCCGCGGTGCCGTTTTCGGCGGCTTCAAGCACCTTGTCGCGCACCGCGCCGATCGTCTTGTCGGTGTCGATGTTCAAGGCGTACAAAAGGCCGAGCGCGGGATCCGCGTCGACCACAAGAAGGTGTCCGGTGTCCTTGCGATCCTTGAGCTCACGGGTAAGCATGGCCGTGAGCGCGGTTTTACCGACGCCGCCCTTGCCACAGACGGCGATCACTTTACGCGGATTCATTCGAAGATGCTCCTTGCTGAGGTTCAATTCGATTGTGCCCTCTGCGTACGACATTGACCCGAGCCTGAATCTTTCGCACGGAGGCGCAGGTCTTTTTGTCGGCACAGCTGCCGCAGTGGCCAGAAAGTGCACAGGACTCGTAGTCAAAGCCGCGATCCTTCCAGACGCCGGTCTTTACTTCGCGCAGCGTCTTCTGACTTTCTTCGGCCAGGGGGGAAAGCAGTTCGACGAGCTTACCATCGTCGACGACGAAGTAAAGCTCCACGCGCTCGATCTGAGGAAAGGCCGCATGAATGCGGGAGATGAGCGTGGCGGCGGCAACTTCAAGCGCGTCGAGTGCGGCGTTTTTGGCAATGCGCACCCACACGCGCGATTTGTCGGCCTTCACCATCCAGCCCGGGTGGTCGGCCAACCGCGGCAGGCGCAACGTGAGCCGATAGAAGGTTTCGGCATCAAGGTCTTTTCCCGAGACGATGACCGCCATCGCAAAGGGAACGCTGCCCGAAACCTCATCCAAGGGCTTGCCGATCAACTGTGCGAGATCGGCTTTGTCCGTGTCGGCGTTTGAATAAAGAAGCGTCAACGCCGAGTCGACCTCGGGGCTTCCCAGTTCGCTTGCGGCATCGGCCTTGAGAATGAGGCCGCTCGAAGCCCGCGGTGAGGGAAGTTCGCCAGCAGGTGCCGCGAGCGGCCGGCCACGACCCTTGAGTGTCGCACGGACCTGCTCGACAAGTGCTTCAAAAAGACTCATTGTTGGGAGTGCTCCAGCGCATAGAGGGCGGCGCCGACGGCGCCCATGATCTGCGGGTCGCGCGGCAGGTGCGCCATCGGCATCTTGAAGATCGTCTCAAGTGCCTTGATGAGCGCGACGTTGCGTGCGCATCCGCCCGTGAGCGTCACCTCGGGCGTGAGGCCCACCTTCATCACCATACCGTTGATGCGGCGTGCGATCGAGTCGTGGATGCCCGCGCTGATGTCTTCAAAGGGCACGTTGTTGTTCACAAGCGAAATGACTTCGCTTTCGGCAAAAACGCTGCACTGCTTGGAGATCTGGCAGGGGTGCGTCGATTTGAGCGCGGCCTGTGCGAGCTCCTCAAAGCTGCAATCGAGCACCCGGGTCATCACCTCGAAGAAGCGTCCGGTGCCGGCCGAGCACTTGTCGTTCATCTGAAAGTCGACAACGCGGCCGGATTTGCTCAGCGATATCACCTTGCAGTCCTGACCGCCGATGTCGATCACGGTCTGCACCTGCGGCGCGAAATGATGCACGCCCCTCGCGTGGCAGGAGATTTCCGATATGTCCTCGTTGATGTTCTTGATGTTGGTGCGTCCGTAGCCCGTTGAGACCGTATAGGCGATCGGGGTGTCGTGCGGCAGTCCGGCTTCGTCGAAGGCAAGCGCCATGGCGCGGTCGGCCGTTGCCTGCGGTCCGTGCGAAGAGCGCACAACGGAGGTGCCAAGGATGTTCTCGTTTTCGTCGATCAGCACGACCTTGCCCGTGGTCGAACCAATGTCGCAGCCTGCATAAATCGGCATAACGCTGCACTCCCTTTGTTTCAATTCAATTAATGCCCCGGCAGAAGGCTCCGCTGGTGCGCAAGAAAAAGGTGCACAGACTCCCGCGGGCGGCGATCCGCCGCTTCATTTGCCGGTCGTCGGGGACGCTCGCAGCACAACATGCGTTTCGCGCTGCGGGCGCCCCTTGCGGCCGGCTAACTTTCCAAGATTAGTGTTTGGCTCGCTTGAAGCCCGCCGTCGAGAAGAAGTTCGACAGATCGTTTTGAACCTTCTCAAGCGGCGTGTAGCGCTCGTCAAACAGACTCGTCGTGAGCACGATGTTCGGAATGTCCATGTCGCGGCAAATGCGCTTCTGGAAGGCGACCACGCCCGACTGGTCCTTGTGTCCCATGTGTCCGGGGTTCACCACGCAGTTGATGTTGAAGTCGTTGATCATCGTGGTGAGATCGTGTTCGTAGACGTCGACCCAGCCGCGGCCCTGACGGATCATCGGCACTTCGGCCACCGACCGGCGAGCCAGTCCGAAGAACATCGCCTCCTCGTTGCTCGTGTCGACATCCTCGTAGGGCGTGCCGCCCTGGAAGGAGTTGACGACGACGGCGTTCCATTCGCTTGCGAGCCATGCGCCCAGCTTGTCGCCCCAGAGGCAGTCGAGGTCAGGCCACAGAATGCGGATCTGTTCGTTCATCACGGGGCCGACGTGCTTGGCGACATTGTCCTGGGCAATCTTGAGCGTCAGGCGCATGAGATCCGTGGCGCGCGGGTCGCCTGCAGGCAGATGCTGCGTGAGCGCCCAGAACACGTCGGGCACGGAGAAGGACGGCATCGGGCAGGGCGAGGCGCGAAGCTGTTCGTTGACCTGCGCCCAGACGCGGTACTGCTCGTTGGTCTCTTCGACCAGGGCGGCCACGCGGCCGAAGTCGTACTTGGCGCCGGTCGTCTTTTCAAGGAAGGGCACCATTTCATAGCGCAGCTGATGCGCAACGTACTCGAAATCCTTGTCGTCGTGTCCGTAGCTCGGATCAAAGGCAAAGCACGGGACGTCCTTCAAGTAGTCCGAGCGCTTGAAGGCCTGATGCAGCATGTCCTGACCGTCGCAGGGCTCCATCATGCATACAAAGGCGTCGGGCTTGGGATGCACGCGGTTTTCCATCGACCACACGGCATAGCGCACGAGCGAGCAGATCTTGTCGTCGAGCGGGAATTGGTCGCATTCCTTGGCGTCGGCATAGTCGGTGAACTGCAGGTGAAACATCAGATCCATCACCGGGTTGTAGTACTTGATTCCCATGCCGGCGAGAAGCTCCTGGCAGTTGCCGTACCAGGTGCACACGAGAGGCTTGTGGTTAGTGGCTGCGTCGATGATGCCCTCGTTGTAGTCGCGCATGAGCTCGATGAACTGCATCTGAATCGGGTTCTGCTGTTCGGCGGGCAACCCGTGCAGCATCTGGCTTACGCCTGCCAAGCGTTCGCGGTACTCAAGGCGCCGCTCCAGACCGGTCTGATATTTGGGCATAACTTTCTCCTCGAATTCGTATTAGGCAGTGCGGCGCTGCGGAAGATTTTCAACAAAGGCCTGCACGCGGGTCTTCACCTGACCCACGCCGTCCATGACGTAGTTCACCTCGAGTTCCAGGCTCGGGATGTCGTTGTCGCGCAGGAAGTTCGCAAGCATGTACTGCTCGAAGGCCCAGAGGTCGCACATCGTGACACGGGCCGAGACGACGCCGTCGGCGCCGTACTCGTTAAAGAGCTTGAGATAGGCTTCAAGACGCCGATCCTGCGTGCCGAAGGCGCGCGGCATCGGGGTCTTGGTATAGAAGTAGAACTTGGCAAGCGCTTCGAGCGGATCGCCCGTTTCTTCAATGTCGTGTGCGCACATGCGAAGACCGTTGCTCGCGTCGTCAATTACGATAAGCGCGCCCTGGCTTTCAAGAGCTTTGAGCAGCTCGGGCATGTTGGCGTGGCCCGACAGCAGCATCAGGCGTCGGCGCGGCTTTACCGTTTCGCCGTTGGCCTTCAGGGTGTCGATGAGCTCGCGCAGCAACGCGTTGTACTCGGCGCGCGGCATCGAGCCGCCTGCGGTGAGCACGTCCATCACTTCGGTGCCGTCGATGTAGATTTCTTCGCCCTTTCTGAGCGCATAGAGCTCGCGAACGAGCGCGTGGGTCTTGTTGCTTTCAGCAATGGCCGCCTTGAGGCTCTCGGGCGTGATCTTGACGCCGTAGCGCTCTTCAATGGCGCCGATGAGCTTCTTGAGCTCTTCGAGGTAGCGCGGGTAGGTCGAGTCGTCCCAGCGCTTGGGGGTATAGAGGAAGTGGAAGTT
>CASDTD010000260.1 GCA_949283445.1 uncultured Coriobacteriia bacterium
GTCATCCTCATCCTGGTTCTGTGCGGCCTGCGCAAGGCGGTCATGGACGCCATCCCCGCCTCGCTGCGCCACGCCATCGGCATCGGCATCGGCCTGTTCATCTGCTTCATCGGCCTGAAAGGCGGCGGGCTCATCGTGGCAAACGAGTCCACGGTTCTGGGCTTCGGCGACATCACGACACCCACTTGCATCGTCGCCATCATCTCCATCGTGCTGGCGGTGTTCCTGCGCGCCCTCAACGTGAAGGGCGACCTGCTCATCTCCATCATCGTCGCCACCATCATCGGCATCCCGCTGGGCGTGACGCCGCTTCCCACGACCTGGAACTTCGGGCTCGACTTCAGCACCTTCGCCGCGCCCTTCCAGACCGACCCGACCACCAACACCATCGCCATCGCGCAGGTCTTCCTGCAGCCGGCACTGCAGCTGATGGTGTTCTCGCTTCTGATGAGCGACTTCTTCGACACCATGGGCACGGTTGTGGCCGTGGGCGAGCAGGGCGAGTTCACCGACAAGGACGGCAACGTCGAGGACATCCAGAAGATCCTGACCGTCGACTCCGCCGCGGCAGCGGTCGGCGGCATCATGGGCGCGAGCTCCATCACGACCTTCGTCGAGTCCACGTCCGGCGCTGCGGCTGGCGCCCGCACCGGCCTGTCCAACGTCGTCGTTGCCATCCTGTTCGTGGTGTTCGCCTTCTTCTCCCCCGTCATCGGCATGGTTTCCGGCGCTGCCACTTGCGGCGCGCTCACCGTCGTCGGCTACCTCATGCTGAGCGACGTCGTCAACGTCGACTGGAAGAACATCGAGACGGCGTTTCCCGCGTTCTGCATCATCGCCGGCATCCCCTTCACCTACTCCATCACCGACGGCATCGGCCTGGGCTTCATCGCGTTCTGCATCATCATGGTCGCCAAGGGCCGCATACGCGAGATCAGCCCGCTCATGTGGGTCGCCACGCTGGCGTTCGCCATCATGTTCTTGCTTCTGTAACGCAGTTTCGAGCATGTGCGGCGCAACACGCGCGTCACGTGCGCCACGCATACCGCGCGCATTCGAGCGGGCCGTCCATCGTAGGCGGCCCGTTTGCTTTGCCCGCCCCCCCCGTTCGCATGCCCGCCCGCATCCGCGCCATCCATCGTTTCTTTGTTTGCGCAAATTCTGATTTCTGGTTAATCTAGTTTTAAATACCAGATATGATGTTTTCGAAACAAGGAGAGCTGATGGACGAGAAGCTGCACATCACACGCTATGAAGAGATTCCCGATATACCGCTTCTGCTTGACCCGGTGCTGTTGTTGGCAAACCAGGCGCTTGCCAAGCTGACGCCCACCGCAGACGACGGGGAAAAGCCCGCCTGTCAGCTGACTGCCTCCATGGTCAACAACTACGTGAAAACCAAGCTCGTGCCCGCTCCCGTCAAGAAGCGTTACGGGCGCGAGCAGGTCTGCCGCCTCATCTGGATATGCCTGCTCAAGCAGGTCATGGACCTGAAAGACGTCGAGACCTTCTTTGCCGCAGCGGAAGACAGCGTGCCATTCGAGCAGGCGTACGACGGCTTTTGCAATGACGTGGAAGCCCTGCTCGGCGCGAAGCAGGCACCGCAGCTCCCCCTCGACGAGCTCGTCCTGACAGCCGCACAGGCAGTTGCCGCACGCGTGCGTCTGCTGGAACTCGTCGCGCAAATGCGCCCCTCGCTCGAAGACGACACGCCCAGCAAGCCCGCGCGCAAAAAGCAACGCCATAGCGGCAAGCAAGACAAGCGGAAGACCTCCGCAGGCAGTACCCCTGAGAAAACCGCAGTCACCCCCGAAGACGAAGGAGCGCAGGCGTGACAGACAACTCCATATCCATCAAAGACTACACCACCGGCGAAGAGGTGTTCTCGAGCATCGCGCACGGCATCGGCATGGCGCTTTCCATCGCCGCCATCGTGCTCATGGCCGTCGTCGGCGCAAGCCAAGGCGGCGTGCACCTGGCCGCCGGGCTCGTGTTCGGCATCAGCCTGTTTTTCGAATACACTGCCTCGACCTTCTACCATGCGCTGCCCCAACCCAAGGCCAAGCGGGTGTTCAAGGTGCTCGACCATTCCGGCATCTACCTGCTCATCGCCGGCACCTACACGCCGTTTTGCCTCATCACCCTGGCCGGAAACGGCGGTTTGGTGCTGCTTGCCGTTATCTGGGCAGCGGCGTTGGCGGGCATCGCCTGCGAGGCATTTTGGACTTTTCGCCCCCGTTGGGTTTCCGCGGCAATCTACGTGGTCATGGGGTGGGCCGCACTTGCCAAGCTGCCCGCTCTGTTCTCAGCCCTTCCCGCGCCCGGCTTCGCGCTGCTCGTCGCCGGCGGCATCGTCTACACGGCGGGCTGCCTGTTCTACCTTTTGAAAAAGGTCAGGTATATGCATTCCGTATGGCACCTGTTCGTGCTGGGCGGCAGCATCTGCCATTTCCTGTCCGTCATCTTGTTCGTGCTGTAAGCACGGCGTTTGCGCAAAATTGGAAAATGCCCTGAGACATCCGTCAGTTTCAGTTATTTATATATGCCTGTGTCATCGACCGAATCGCGATTTCAGATACATCGCTTCTAAGGAGGATTCATGTTTGCAATCGTAGTAGACAGCACCAGCGACATTCCCGTTGCCAAGCTTCAAGAGCTCGGCGTCTCCATCGTCCCGCTGACCATCAACTTCGGCGAAGACGTCTATGTGGATGCCCTTGAGCTGGGTCCGGAGGAGTTTTACGAGAAGCTCGACGCTTTCCGCCCCGACCTGCCCAAGAGCGCCTGCCCCGCACCCGGCAAGTTCGAGGCCGCCTACCGCGAGGCGGCGAAAGGCGACATCGACGGCATCGTCTGCATCACGCTGACCGGCGCCTCTTCGGGCACCTACAACTCCAGCGTCGTCGCTGCTCAGACCTGCGAGGACCTGAACATCCCCATCCGCTGCGTCGACTCCAAGAGCACGGCCGCGGTCATGTCCATGATGATTGAAAAGGCACTGAAGATGCGCGATGCCGGCGCAACCGCCGACGAGTGCGCCGACCATCTGGAGAAGATCGTCGACGTCGCCGAAATCTACGTCGCCATGGAAAGCATCGAGTACATTCTGAAGGGCGGCAAGATTGCCGAAGGCGGCGAGGGCGCTGACAGCGGTCTGGCCATGAAGCCCATCCTCACACTGCGTCAGTCCGACGGCGCCGTGAACGTGCTGTCCAAGCCGCGCGGCCAGAAAGCGCAGTACCGCGAGATGGCGAACTTCGTGAAGGAATTCGTGGCCAAGCACCCGCAGGCCGAAATCCGCTTCTGCCAGGCCAACTCGCTCGACCACATCGACGCCGTCAAGGCACTGCTCGACAAGGACGGCATCGCGTACTCCACCGCCGAGCCGGGCTGGCTGTGCAGCCTCATCGGCGTGTACTTCGGCAACCGCAGCTACGCGGTGTGCATGGTGCCTGCCGAACTCCTTTAGAGTTTCTGTGAGCGCGGCACCAAAGTCTGCGCAAAATTCGCCTTCCAGCGCATCGGGCATGCAGGTTACGGTATCTATATGAGCCGTCACCTGTACCCGATGCGCTTTTTCGTGGGCGCACATAAAAGGAGAATCCGTGTTTGCAGTTGTAGCAGATAGCACCAGCGATACCTCTATCGACAAGCTCCAGGAAATGGGCGTTACCGTCGTGCCCCTGGACATCCTCTTCGGCGAGGACGTCTACGTCGACGGCTTCGAGCTTGGCCCGCAGGAGTTCTATGACAAGATGGACGCCATCTATCCCGAGCTGCCCAAGAGCGCCTGCCCCACGCCTGGCAAGTTCGAGGAAGCCTACCGCGCGGCAGTCGCCGCCGGCGCAGACGGCATCGTCTCCATGCACCTTTCCGGTGGTGTTTCCGGCACCTACAATTCCGCCGTCGTTGCCGCCCAGGCCTGCGAAGACCTGAACGTGCCCATCCACTGCATCGACTCCAAGGCCACGGCTGGCGTCCTTTCCCTGATGATCGAGAAGGCCTGCGCAATGCGCGATGCCGGTGCGAGCGCCGACGAGTGCGCCGAGGCTCTGGAGAACATCGTCGCCGAGTCCGGCTTCTTCGTCGCCATGGAAACCGTGGAAAACGTCCTCAAGGGCGGACGCCTCACCGAAGACGGCGCCGATTCCGGCCTTGCCATGAAGGCGGTACTCACGCTGAAGAAAGAAGACGGCATGGTGACGCTCGTCGCCAAACCGCGCGGCCTGAAAGCGCAGGCACGCGAGGTGGTCGCCATCATCAAGGACTACGTCGCCAAGCACCCCGGCGCCGTCGTCCGCTTCAGCCAGGCCAACTCCATCGACCGCATTGACAAGGTCAAAGAGGCGCTCGACGCCGAGGGCATTTCTTACAGCACCGAGCAGCCGGGCTGGATCTGCGGCCTCATCGGCGTGTACGTGGGCAACCACAGCTACGCCATCAACATGGTGCCCGCCGAGCTGATGTAGGCGCCGCACAGCGGAGACCGGCGCGTTTACGCGTGTACCTACGCACTGCTTTTGCCCCAGCGAACGCTTTCGACCACCCGACGCTCTTTCGTGGCCGGGAACGCACGCTGGGGCATTTTCATGTCCGCGCGAAGGGGGCGTCTCCGTGCCCCGGCGTGCGGTCTGGGCCAAAAGACGGCCCCGCAGCGGCCGGAAACGCCCGCCGGGGCAAAAAAGACGGCCCGGGGACATCGTCCCCGGGCCGCCCTGCTTGCATCCGAATATCGAACCGTGCTCTTACGCGTTCAGCAGAAACGCCTTGTATCCGCGATAGGCCTCGTAGA
>CASDTD010000261.1 GCA_949283445.1 uncultured Coriobacteriia bacterium
GGACTGCCGCAATTACGGCGTTTTGGCAGGGTTGCCCGAAGCACGCGAGCTCATGGCGTCGCTGGTCGGCGCACGTGCCGAGCAGTGCATCGTCTTCGGCTCGTCCAGCCTCAACGTCATGTACGACACTATCGCCCGCGCCTGGATACACGGCATCGACGGCGGCGAGCCCTGGGGCAAGCAGCATGCTATCAAGTTCCTGTGCCCGGCCCCCGGCTACGACCGCCACTTCGCTATCTGCGAAAGCTTCGGCATCGAGATGATTCCCGTCGAGATGACGCCGGAAGGGCCAGACCTGGAAACCGTCCGCACGCTGGTCGAGAGCGATGCGGCCGTCAAGGGCATCTGGTGCGTGCCGCAGTATTCCAACCCGCAAGGCTACACCTATTCCGACGGAACCGTGCGCGCGCTGGCAGCGCTCAAGCCGGCGGCACCCGACTTCCGTATCTTCTGGGACAACGCCTACGTCGTGCACCACCTCTACGATGAGCCCGAAAACCAGGACCACGTGCTGAACATCCTGGACGAATGCGAAAAGGCGGGCAACCCTGACCTCGTCTTCGAGTTCTGCTCGACGTCCAAGGTTACCTTCCCCGGCGCGGGCGTGGCCGCCTTCGTGGCAAGCGAGAGAAACGTCGAGCTCACGCTCGCGCAGATGGGCGCGGCAACCATCGGTTTCGACAAGATCAACCAGCTGCGCCACGTGCGCTTCTTCAAGGACCTCGACGGCGTCAAGGCGCACATGTCCAAGCACGCGGCGCTGATTCGCCCAAAGTTCGAGCTTGTCAACCGCAAGCTGCACGAGGCGCTTGACGGAACGGGCGTTGGTAGCTGGGTCATGCCGCGTGGCGGCTACTTCATCAGCTTCGTCGGGCCTGACGGCACGGCAAAGCGCATCGTCGAGCTCGCGGCGTCTGCAGGCGTGAAGATGACGGGCGCGGGAGCGACATGGCCACACCACGACGACCCGCACGACGCCGACATCCGCATCGCGCCGACATTGCCGCCGCTGTCCGAGCTCGACCGCGCTCTCGACGTGTTCACCGTGTGCGTGCGTCTTGCCGCAGTGGAGAAGCTGCTGGGGTAACGGGCGCACGCCAACGATTCCGCGAGAAGAAAGAAGCGTATGCTCACCTACAAGCAAAAGCACGCACAGGCCAACCGCGAGGCACTCGCCACCGTCATAGCACTGGCGGCGACCATCGTTGTGTGGACGCTCGCCGGTTTCGGGCTCTCCGCCTTCGATATCACCATTTTCCACACGCCGCTGTGGGTCATCGGCGGCACGCTCGGAACACTGGCGTTTGCAATTGTCGTGGCCGTCGTGCTCGCCAAGTGCGTGTTCAAGGACTTCGACCTCGACGACGTCAACGCCAGCGACGTGACAAGCGGACAGGGCATTTGTCACGCTGACGACGAGACCGACGCCAGCGACAACGCGCCCGCAGCTGCGGAGGCGCAGCATGAGTAAGATCGTCGTGGGGCTTTTGCCTGTCGCGCTGTTCCTCGTCATCGCGCTCGTCGTCGCCTTCATCGCGCGCAGACAAGGCGC
>CASDTD010000262.1 GCA_949283445.1 uncultured Coriobacteriia bacterium
ACGGAAGGGGACGATTGCCGTCTCCCTCACCAACTTCCTCGACTCTGGCTGCATCGTCGCCAGCTCGACGGCGCTGACCGCTTGGGCGGCCGCGTTCGGCTTCGGGGCGACGTGGACGGCAGTTCTGGGCGCTATCGGCGCCAACGCGTTTGGCGCGGCCGTCGGCGCCTTGATCGGTGGTTTTCTCACCGACAAGTTCGGCCGTACGGTCATCTACAAATACAACCTGCTCGTGTACGCGCTGGGCGTGCTTATCGCCGCGCTGGCCATGAACTTGCCCATGGTCGTTATCGGCGTGGTCATCTCCGGCCTGTCCGTCGGCGCGGGTGTGCCGGCGTCGTGGAGCTATATTTCCGAGACGTCCAGCTCGACGAGCCGTGCCGCCAATATCGGCATCAGCCAGTTCGCCTGGAGCTGCGGCCCGGCCATCGTGTTCGCGCTCTCGCTCATCATGTCCTTCATCATCCCGGGCTTCGGTCCGGACGGAAAGACGCTGCTGCCCGCAGGGACGTATGGCCCGTTTGACGGCATGCTGGCGACGCGCATCCTGATGCTCGTGCTGTTCGTCGTCGCGCTCATCGCCTGGAACCTCCAGCGCAGGTTGCAGGAATCCCAGGACTGGGCGGAGAAGAACGCCGAAGCCACCGAGCACGTCAGCTTCGGCCGCATGATGGCAAACGCTCTCCAGAACTCCGTCAACGTCAAGTCCATCGTCTTTCTGGTGGCCGTCTACTTGACCTGGAACCTCGCTGCTGGCACGAACGGCCAGTTCATGCCCTATCTGTACGCAGCCGCCGGCAACATCGACTCCACGGGCCAGAGCCTGCTCGGCATCGTGCAGTGGGTGCTCGTCGCGGCGTTCTCGCTCATCGTGTTCTCCAAGCTGGGCGACAAGGTCTCGCACCGTCTGCTCTTCGGCATCTCCGCGCTGCTGGCACTGCTGTCGTGGGTGTGCATCGCCATCTTCGGCATCGCGCTGCAAAACGGCACGAGTGATTCCATGGGCTGGGTACTGTGGGCCTACGTCATCCTATGGGGCGTTTCGGCCGGCTTTTCCGCGCAGTGCTTCTATGCGCTGTGGGGCACCGAGCTCTTTCCCGTGCAGTACCGCGGCGGCGTGCAGGGCATCATGTTCTTCCTGGTGCGCGGCGTGCTGGGCATCTGGTCGCTGGTGGGTGTCGGCGCCATTATGGGCGACATCTCCGCCAACCCGGCCGGCTTCTTCCCGGCAGCGGTCATCATGTGCGTGGTGCTGCTGATTTCCCTGGTCGTGGGCGTTATCTGGTGCCCCAAGACGCAGGGCAAGACCCTCGACGAAATCACGCGCGAGCGCTACGGCGACAGCATCTAGCGCAAGACGATTCAACGAAGCGGCTCATCGGAGATGTTGCGATGGGCCGCTTTTTCATGCAGGTTTTTGCGGCTGTGCAATAATTCGGCATGTCCAAGGGGCCGATTTCTGCAGGTTTTTGCGGCTAAGCAATTCGATTCGTTGCGCATTCGCAAAAACCTGCGGCGCAGTGTTTGCACATCCGCAAAATCCTGCAGCGCGCCACCTGGCGTCATTTTGGAGCGTTATGCGCAGGCGCTTTCCGTCACGAACAGGATGCCCAACGTGTTCGGCCCGCAGTGCGCGGAAATGGTGCAGCTCGCCTTCGTGACGTGGATGCGCTCGACATCCAGCAGCTCCTCTACTTTCGCGCGGACGATGTCGACGAGCTCGGGCGCGATGCCGGAATGCGTGATGAACAGGTCGTCGCAGACGATGTCAGGGTAGCGAGCGATGGTGTCTTCGACGTATTTGGGCAGCACGCGTTGCAGCTTGCCGCGGTAGATTTTGCCCATGCCCATTGCGCCATCTGCGTTGCTGACGAGAATCTCCGGCTTGAACTTGATCATCTTGCCCACATAGGCTAGAAGCTGCGGGCAACGCCCGCCGGCGGCCAGAAAATCGAGCGTGTCGAGGATGAACGACGCGTGCACGTGCCCGCGCAGCTCTTCTGCGTGGTTAGCGATTTCTTCTGCGGAAAGCCCCTGTTCGATGAGGCG
>CASDTD010000263.1 GCA_949283445.1 uncultured Coriobacteriia bacterium
CGCGGTTGCGCCGTCGAGCGTGTAGGTGCTGCCCAGCGCGTCGCAGTTGTCCTCGATAAACCACAGATCGTGGTCGTCGCAGAAACGCTTCACAGCGGCGATGTCGAAGGGGTTGCCCAGCGTGTGGGCAATCATGACGGCCTTCGTCTTAGGTGAAAGCGCCGCCTCGAGTTGTGCGACATCGATGTTGTAACCCGGAATGGTCACGTCCACGAACACGGGCACCGCCCCGAAAAGCACGCAGGGCGACACCGTCGTCGGAAAGCCCGCGGCAACCGTGATGACCTCGTCGCCGCGCCGTATGCGGCGCTCCCCCAGAAGCGGGCTCGTCAGCGCCATGAAGGCGAGCAGGTTGGCGGAGCTGCCGCTGTTGACGAAGCTCACATACGGCAGGCCCAGGTATTCGCCCAGCTTGTGCTCGAACTCGTCGGTCCAACGCCCGCTCGTCAGCCAGAACTCGAGCGAGGCGTCCACGAGGTTTTCCATCTCGGCACGGTCGTACACGCGCGAGGCGTAATTGATGCGGCCCCCCTCGACGAAGGGCTTTTCCTGGTTATGGAACGTGTCGCAGTACTCCCCCACCAGCTCCAGAATCTGCTGGCGTGCCTGCTTTTCGGTCATGCTCTCGAACATAGGTTACTACCCTTCCAGGAACTGCTTGATCTGCTTGCTCATGAGCTCGTCAGTGCTGCCGTCGTCGAACCAGCAACGCGTCCACTCGACGGTCTTTTCCACGGCAGCCTGGATGCCCCACACGGGACGCCAGCCGAACGTCTCCTTCAGCTTGCCGTTGTCCAGCTGCAAAAACGCCGCCTCGTGCTTGGCATCGCCCACCACCGGATGCGCATACCAGCTGGCAGGCTCGCCCCAGGCTTTGCACCACAAATCGGCAAGCGTCGCGGTGTCGACGCAATCGCGCTCGTCAGGCCCGACATTGTACCAGCCTGCCAAATGCGGGTCTTGCGCCTGCCGGGCGGCGATGAGCAGATAGGCAGCCAGCGGTTCGAGCACGTGCTGGAAGGGGCGCGTGGAATGCGGGTTACGCAAGGCGATTTGCTCGACCTGCTCCATAGCGCGCACGCAGTCGGGGATGATACGGTGCGGTGCGAAATCCCCGCCGCCGATGACGTTACCCGCGCGCGCCGTGGAAACCGGCGGCAAGTCGAAGCTCTTCACATACGAATGCGTGACGAGCTCCGAGCAAGACTTCGAGTTGCTGTACGGATCATAGCCGTCGAGCGGCTCGTCTTCCGTGAACGGATGGTCGGGCACGTCAGAATTGCGATAGACCTTGTCGGTTGTCACGTTCAGCATACTTTGCACGCAATCCGTCTGGCGCACGCATTCCAGCACGTTGACCGTGCCCATGATGTTGACGTCGAAGGTGTAACGCGGGTCGTCGTAGCTGTCGCGCACGATGGGTTGCGCCGCCAGGTGAAAGACGACCTCGGGTTTCTTTTCGTCGAACAGCGCTTTCAAGCGTTCGTAATCGCGGATATCGCCCAGACGGCTGTCGATGCGCAGGCGCAGGCCGCAGATGTCGAAGAGGTTCGGATGCGTGGGCGGTTCGAGCGCATAGCCGGTTACCTCAGCACCCGCGTCTGCCAACATCCACGCGAGCCACGACCCCTTGAAACCGGTGTGCCCCGTCACCAAGACACGTTTGCCCTTATAGGCATCGAGCAGGCCATCGCGCCAATCTGCGCTCATGCGTTACCACACCTTCCAGGGCGCATCGCCCGTCTGCCACAGCGCCTCGAGCTGCTTTTTGTCGCGTTGCGTGTCCATGCACTGCCAGAAGCCCTCGTGGCGATACGCCATGAGCTGGCCAGTCTGGGCGAGCGTGGCGAGTGGCTCTTGCTCGAACACGCATTCGTCGCCGTCGAGCAAATCGAACACGCTGGGCTCGAGCACCATGTAGCCGCCGTTGATGACGGCGCCGTCGTCTTCGCGCTTCTCGCGAAACGAGGTAACCTGGTCGCCTTCCATACCCAACACGCCAAAGCGCTGCCCGATGTTGACCGCAGTGAGCGTGGCGGCTTTGTCGTGGCTTTCGTGGAACGCGGCAAGCGCCGCAATGTCCACGTCGGAAACGCCGTCGCCGTAGGTGAGCATGAACGTCTCGTCGCCGATATAGGGCTGGATGCGCTTGATGCGCCCGCCCGTCATCGTGGAATAGCCCGTGTCCACAACCGTGACCTTCCAGGGTTCCGAAGCGTCGTTGTGGACGGTCATCTTGCCGCCCGCCGTGAAATCGAAGGTGACGTCGCTGTTGTAGAGCGCATAGTTGGCGAAGTAGTCTTTGATGACCTCTTGCTTGTAGCCTGCGCAAATCACGAACTCGTTGAAGCCGTAGTGCGAGTACTCCTTCATGATGTGCCACAAGATGGGATGGTGCCCGATCTCGATCATGGGCTTGGGGCGCAGATGGCTCTCCTCGGATATGCGGGTGCCGAACCCTCCGGCCAAGATGACAACTTTCATTGAGCAGCCTTCCCTGAAAACACGTCATTGCTTTCGCAGGATTATACCCCGCAGACCCACGACGCCGGCATCGGCACATGTGCCCCGGCGTGGATTTTCGGCCGGCCTCATCTCCCCTGCGGTCAAGATTGCACGTTGGGGCACCGCGTGCGCTCGACTCTCTGCCACCGCATAACATTTTGTCCATCGACAGCATGCTTTACGGTCGAAATCGCGCGCTGGGGCACAAAATGGGCAGGACAATATGCCCGACGTGCAGTTTCGACCGCTTCCCTCCTTCCCGTAACCCGAACCGCATGCGGGGGCACCGCGTGCGCCGCCGCATGACCCGACCACGAAGAGTACAATACGGCGCATGAGAAGAACGTATCCGCAAATAGTGGTTCAGTTCCTGAAGTTCAGCATCGTGGGCATCACGTCGTTTTTCATCGACTACGGCTTGTTCTTGCTGCTGACCTACGTGTTCGACGTGTTCTACATCGCCGCGTCGTCGATTTCGTTCATACTCTCCACGATTTACAACTATGCGTTGAGCATGCGTTATGTGTTCCAGGGCAAGGAAACGCAAACGGCCATGCAGAAGTTCTTCATCTTCTGGGTGCTCAGCCTCATCGGCCTGGGCCTCAACCAGGTGTTTCTGTGGGTCTGCGTCTCACCGCTGAACATGGGCGAGTGGATTGGCAAGCTCGTCGCCACGTTCCTTGTCATGATCTACAACTTCTTCAGCAAGAAGCTTTTCCTGGAAGACCACGACAGGCGAAAGCGCCGCTAGCCGACAGCGATTCGGGTCAAACCGGTACTCTGACGGCAAAAAGCCCCCGTTTTCATGCCCGCATTGCCGCCAAAGCACAGCTCTGCCGCCTCGCACGTCGCCAGCATACCGGTTTGTGCATCACGAGGCCCATCGGCAGCTCGCCTGCCTGCTGCAAACGCCGCTACTCCAGCTCGCGTGCCGCCAAATCGAGCGCGGCGGCGATGCACGGCGCCATGTCATAGTACTTGTAAGCACCCAAGCGCCCGGC
>CASDTD010000264.1 GCA_949283445.1 uncultured Coriobacteriia bacterium
CACGCGTCGTGTGCGCTGCATCGTCGATGCTGGGCGAGCAGGCCGAGCCGAAGTCGATGAGCCGCAAATCGAACACGCCTTCTTCTGCCTGCTGGGCAACGGAAAGCTGCGAGGTACACACCATGATATTTCGAAGCGAGATGTCCCTGTGGACGACACCGCCCTCCACGAGCTCCATGCGCGAGAGGATGTCGAACCGGTCACGCCCCAGACGTGCGGCAACCAGAGGCGACAGGCGCCCCTCGTCGTCGACACTCAGCTGCTTGATGGCCTGGGAAAGGGGCACGCCCTCGACCCATTCCATTACCAGTACATCTGCGCCGTTGCAGGTCCCCTTGCCGAAAATGCGGGGAAACCCACGCAGGCCGCCCAGCATGCTGTGGACTCGGTATTCGTGCTGCAGCAGTTCTTGCGCTGGGGAGCCGCTCCCTTGCGCGGCAATCTTGATGGCAAGCGACTCGCCTTTTGCGTTGAGCGCCCGCATGACCTTCGCGTTGCCGCCAAGGTAGGCAGTGTCTTCGTCCACGAACAGGGTGCTGAAACGCCGCAGGTAGGCATCGCGCCTTTCTGCGGGCAGTATGACTGACGGCTCGAAGTCATCCAGGTGCACGAAGAGAAGACGCGAAAACGGGCTCGTCGTCACCTGTCCGTAGGCTTCCATTCCCTGTTCTTCGGAAGCCGCGGCGCCATCTTCGGCCTGCGGCATTTCATATGACGCGTCGATCACAGCTTCACCTTCGGATACTCGTCGAGAAATTCCCTGATGCTGTTGTGCACACCATTCGTGGAGTTCTGCTCAAGAAAGCGTGTATAGTCCGAAATGCTGAGGCATTTGTAATTCCAGGCATCCATCAATGTCGAAGAAGCGTTGAACAGATTATTGTAGAGATTAGTGATTGCCCTATATTCGTCGTACCATTTCGAGGATTTAGGATAGTTGAGCTTCTGCAACGCCAGGACTTTCTGATAGATAGTATTGTTCTTCAGATCACGAGCCTGCAAGAAATATGGCTGAGCTCCGTCAGGTGACAGACTGGCGTGCTTGTCATAGAACGTTTCGTAAGCATCTGCCAGCTGCTCGTAGATTCCGGGCAGCTGGTTGTAGTAGCTCACGAGCGTGGCGTGTCGTTGTTCTTCCACTTTGTCTTGCGCGGATTGCTCCTCATTCGGTTTGCTTTCGGAACCGCCGCCAGAAGAATCTGAACCGGTTTCGGGAGCAGACCCCGAGGTGCCATTGCTGCCAGCCGGCTTCTCTTCTGCCGCGCCTTTGTTCTGGTTCTGCTTGGGAGTCTCGAGTGAACCGGTGGGAAACGCAGAAAGGCTTGCGGGCGAGACACCTGCGGTACCGTCCTTGCTAGTCTGGGAGCCTGCCGTGCCAGTACCCTGTTCAGCTGCCTGCTTTTTGGCAACGGCATCGGCGACGTCAAAGCCGGAAGCAGCGCTAACGGCCTGTGTGAGCGTCTCGGGTGCCGTAGGGTTTTGCTGCACGAGCGCGGGAACTGCCGCGAAGTAGACGACGGCGCCGATGATGACGAGCGTGCTGGAAAACACGACCAGCCCCTGCTTGCTTCTCGACAACGCCAAGCGTTTCAGGCTGAAGCGCTTGAACAGGTTCTTCTTCGACATAACCCTACTTCCCCACTGTGCTGACCGCTACATAAAATAGCACGATATGCAGGTGCTCGCGTTTTCAAATTGATAAAGGCAGTTTTCTGGCGGTCGCTTGTGCGCGTCATGGCGATGCTTTCCTGCCATAACGTAAGCAAGCTGTCACGGGGAATATTGTCGTGCCCAGTTATGCGCGGTCTGGCAACCGGTCAGTGCCATATCGTGCACAAGTAACCATAGGAGGCGGTTGCATGCCCGTTTGGGCGGGATATGGCAACGGCTCTGTGCCAGAGCGCGCTCAAATGGACGGAAGCGCTGCGATTGCGCCCGTTTGGACGCGACATGGCAATCGCTCTTTGCTATAACGTGGCCATCTGACCATGGGAAGAGCCAGCGCGGCCGTTTGAACGCGGTCTGGCAAGCCTGCTATATCTACGCGTGGAAAAAGGCCATGGCTCACTGTGGAGCCATGGCCTTGAACGTTAACGAATGCAACATGAACTACGTCAGCGCACGCTTATCCGAAATGTCTGCGTCTGCCTACCCTTCGAGTTTGCTTTCCAGCAGCTGCGAGATGACCTTCGGGTTGCCCTGCCCCTTCAGGGCCTTCATGATCTGCCCCATGAAGAAGCCCTGCAGGCCTTTCTTGCCGCCGCGGTAGGCCTCGACCTTGTCGGGGTTGGCGGCCATGAGCTCGTCGATGAGCGCTTCGATCGCACCCGTGTCGGTGGTCTGCTTCATGCCGTGCTCTTCGACGTAGCTTTCGGGGTCGGCACCGTCTTCCATGAGCGCGGCAAAGACCTCCTTGCCCTGCTTGGAAGAGATAGTGTCGGCGGCCAGCAGCTTGGCAAGCGAGGCAAGCTTCGCAGGATCGCAGTCGATAGCAGCGATTTGCTCGTTGCGCTCGTTAGCCCACGCCGACAGGTCGTTGATGAGCAGGTTCGCGAGCTTCTTCGCCTGGCCCGCGTCCATCCCATCGGCCGCCTGCTCGAAAAGCGCCGCCATGCCGACATCGCCGGCCAGCTCTGCCGCATCAGATTTCGGAAGCTGCCAGGTCTCCATGAAACGGTTGCGTTTCGCATCGGGAAGCTCGGGGAGCTTGGCGCGCACGTTCTCGATGAACTCGTCGGACAGGTCGAACGGTGCCAGATCGGGATCGGGGAACATGCGGTAATCGTCAGCCGTCTCCTTGACGCGCATGACGATGGTGCGCTTGGCGCCCGGCTCCCAGTGACGCGTCTCCTGGCGAATCGTGCCGCCGCTTTCCAGCACCTCTGCCTGGCGGCGAATCTCGTACGCGAGGCCGTCGTGCAGGTTCTTGAAGGAGTTCATGTTCTTGAGCTCGGTCTTGACACCGAACTCCGTCGTGCCGCGGCGATGCAAGCTGACGTTGCCGTCGCAGCGCAGGGACCCCTCCTCCATCGAGCAGTCGGAAATGCCAATGGCGAGGTAGATCTGGCGCAGCTTCTGCATGAACAGGCGCGCTTCCTCGGGTGTACGCAGGTCGGGCTCGGTCACGAGCTCGATGAGCGGCGTGCCAGCACGGTTGTAGTCGACCAACGAACGGTCAGCGCCGTCGATACGGCCTTCCGCACCGCCCAGGTGCGTCATCTTGCCCGCGTCTTCTTCCATCTGGATGCGCGTGATGCCCACGTGCGCCACATACCCGCCATCGCCGTCCTTCTCGACGTCGATGCGCTCCTTTGCGGCGTTGCCGGAAACCTCGAGGTCCAGATGGCCGCGCATTGCAAACGCCTTGGGGCCTTGCGTGGTCTGGAAGTTCTTGGCCATATCCGGGTAGAAATAGCCCTTGCGGTAGAACATCGTGTGCTTCTCGATGTCGCAGTTCGTGGCAAGGCCCGCCAGCACGATGCTTTCGATGGCGGCCTTGTTGGGCACGGGCAGCGCGCCGGGAAGGCCCAGACACACCGGGCAGGTGTGCGTGTTCGGATCTGCGCCGAACTCGATGGGGCAGCTGCAGAACATCTTGGTCTTCAACGTGGTGAGCTCGGCGTGAATCTCAAGGCCGATGACGGCTTCCCAGTCTTTCAGGACTTCGGTAAGTTCCTTCATTACCGCGCCTCCCCCCTCTCAGCCAGCGTGGGCACCTCGCGCACGGCCTCCAGAGCAGCGCCGACGCGCAAGATGAGCTCGTCGCGGAACTGCGGGCCGATGATCTGCAGACCGATGGGCAACCCCGTCTCGGAGCCCAGGGCCACGGGCAGGCTCATGCCGCCGTTTCCGGCGATGTTGATGCTGATGGTGTAAATGTCGGACAAGTACATCGTCGCGGGGTCGGAAATCTCGCTGAACTTGAACGCCGTGCGCGGCGCTGCGGGCATGACGATGGTATCGACCTGCTCGAAGGCCTCCGTGTAATCGCGCGTGATGAGCGTGCGGACCTGCTGCGCGGGATAGTAGTACTTGTCGTAGACGCCGCTTGCCAGCAGATAGCCGCCCAGCATGATACGGCGCTTGGCCTCGGCGCCGAAGCCCATCGCGCGGGACGCCTCGTAGCGCTCTTCCAGATTCGCGCCATGCTCGTGGTGGCCGTAGCGTATGGAGTCGAACCGCGAGAGATTGGAGAACGCCTCGCAGGGGCCCAGCACGTAGTACGCGCTGATAGCGGCGTCGGCATGCGGAAGCTGCACCTCGACGATCTCGGCGCCGGCATCGCGCAGCTTCGCGGCGGCTTC
>CASDTD010000265.1 GCA_949283445.1 uncultured Coriobacteriia bacterium
TGATGCGTATGCTGCGCACCTCGACGTGCGTGATTTCCTCGGAATCCTCAACTTCCGACACCGTCGCATACACGTAGATGCGGTCGCATTCGCCCACGACAATCGGATAATCGCCGTATGCACAAGTTCTACAAGGAGAACTGCCTGGTCGACCAGGACTTCGTCAAGGACACCGACCAGACCGTCGCGTCCTACGTTGCCTCTGTTGCCAAGGAGCTCGGCGACGACATCAAGATCGTCGACTTTGCCCGCATCGCTTTGGGCGAGTAGTTACCCGGCATTTGCTTTCGCGAGAGGGCCCGTCCGCAGCGTTGCGGGTCGGGCCTTCTTTTCGTATGTGAGGAGTTTTGAGCCGTGTCTGAAGTACGCGTTCGCTTCGCCCCGTCGCCGACGGGCAAACTGCATATCGGCGGTGCACGTACCGCCATCTACAACTGGGCCATTGCCCGTGCCACAGGCGGCACCTTCATCCTGCGCATCGAGGATACCGACCCCGAGCGTTCCACGCAGGAAAACATCGACCTCATCATCCGCGCCATGCGCTGGCTGGGCCTGGATTGGGACGAGGGCCCGGAAATCGGGGGAGATTACGGCCCCTACCTGCAGACCAAACGCTTCGACACCTATACGGCGGCGCTTGAGACGCTGAAGGAGCGCGGCAACGTCTACCCGTGCTTCTGCACGTCCGAAGAGCTCGCGGCACGGCGCGAGGCCGTGCAGAAGGGCGCTGCACCGCAGCCCGACCCATGCCGTGCGCTTTCCGCCGAGGAAGCCCAGGCGCGCATTGACGCCGACGAGCCGCACGTGTGGCGTCTCAAGGTGCCCGAGGGCCGCGGCACGATCGTCGTCCACGACGTCATCCACGGTGACTCCGAATTCGACGCGGCATTGCAGGACGATATGATCCTCGTGCGTTCCGATGGCACACCGACGTACAACTTCGCCGTCGTGTGCGACGACGTGAACATGAAGATTACGCACGTCATCCGCGGTGATGACCATCTGTCCAACACGCCGCGCCAGGTGCTTGTCTACGAGGCGCTGGGCTACCCCGTGCCCACCTTCGCGCACCTGCCGATGATCTGCGGGCCGGACGGCAAGAAGCTCTCCAAGCGCCATGGTGCCGCGTCGGTGGAGGAGTACCGCGATATGGGCTATCTGCCCGATGCGCTCTTCAACTACCTCGCGCTTCTGGGCTGGGCGCCCGACGGCGAGACGACCGTGTTCTCCCGCGAGGAAATGGCCGAGAAGTTCACGCTCGAGCGCGTGAGCAAAAAGCCGAGCTCGCTGGATTACGACAAGCTCGAGTGGATCAACAACCACTATATCCAGGCCATGGGCGCAGACGCGTTCGCGAGCGCGCTCGTGCCCTATCTGGAGGCGGCGGGTTACGAGGCCACGGAAGAGGTCCTTGCCATGGTGCGTGCGGCCTACCCGCTGGTCAACGAGCGCGTCAAGCTCATGACCGAAGCGGTGCCCATGCTGCGCTATCTGCTCGATGAAGACATCGAACTTGACGAGAAGAGCGTCGAGAAGGTGCTGAAAAAAGAGGGCAAAGGCGCCAAGACGGCCATTCTGGAAGGCGCTGCAGCACTTGCGGAGTGCGAGTGGACGGTCGAGGCTATCGAGGGTGTGCTGCGCGGCCTGCTGGAAAAGCTCGACGCCAAGCCGCGTTTCGTGTTCCAGCCCATCCGTGTCGCCGTCTCGGGCAACATGGTGAGTCCGCCGCTGTTCGAGTCCATCGAGCTGCTGAAGCGTGATGTGGTCATCGCGCGCCTGAACAAGGCAGCCGAAGTGGCCGTCGACTAGAACGTTTCGGCATACTTGCGTGAGAAGAGGGGCCCTTGTGCGGGGCCTCTCTTTGTTGTCTGTGGTGACGCCGCCAGAATAACGGCACGTGGTGACCTTGAAAGATTCCCAAATGCTCTCCAGCTCGCCCAAAAATGGCGTGTTCGCCAAAATTGACCGGCCTGGTGATCTCCGTTCGCTTGCAAGGAGGTCACCAGGCGCATGTTTTTTGGCGTGCGAGCGGTGAAAACAGATGTGAGAACTTAGTCCACCTTGAAGCTTGGCGCGCACATGCCGTTGTGGTCGAGCGCGATGACGCCTTCCTGCCCCAAGCGGCAGTACAGTCCCTTCGGTTTGCCGTTGTAGAGGTAGACACCGGGCATGGACTGCCATTTCTCTACCTTGCAGGGGTCGTCTTCGTCCACGCGCGAATTGATGATCTCGACTTCATGCGGCGTGTAGTATTCCTGCACGATATAACCGCTATCGAGGTTTTCCTCTACCAGCTGCTCCCAGGTTTCCTGGTCGAAATCGACGCCGGGGTACACGCCATGTGCGCCGTAATCGTCGGCCGGCTTGATAATCCAGGAGCCCTTGTCCTGCTTCACGGCGGCGAGGTCGAAATCGGGCGAGTTCGATACGAGCCGGTAGGTATGCGGGACGTGCGCATCGACGAAGGCGTTTTCCTCGTCGGTTAAAAACGCGCGCGTGCGCTGGTCGAACAAGGCGACGTTCACCATCTTCGTGTGCACGACCGTCGTGCGGAAATGCCCGATGAGGCAGACCTTTTCTGCGGCGACGGCTTCGATGAGGGGCTGGCATTCCTGCAGGTGTCCCAAAAGCTCGCTGGTCACGGCGCGACGGTAAATCGCGTCGATAACCGTGCCGTCAGACGGGTCGATGAGATGCTCGCCGTCGAACGCAAAGGCGCGGGTGTCCACGAAACGCGCGGGGCAGCCTGCCCGCTCGAACGCGGCGATGAAGCGGTTGAAGTCGCTGAAGACACCGCTTTCGGCAAAATCCGTCACGGCGATGGTCGGGTGCTCTTCGGCCCCGCCGCCGTCACGGTATATCGCGAGAAACTCCTCGACCCAGCTGTCGAACAGCTCGAAGGGCTCCACCTGGTGCGTTTGCGAAAAGCGCTCGAAGGTTTCTGTCTGCATGAGCGCCTGCGCCATGACGAGGTCACGTGACATTGCGCCGCTGCCGTCAGTGTTGAACTCGCAGAATTTGTACGCGCGGCTCTGTTCGTCCAAGAACAGGTCGAGCCGGCACAGTGGGAGCTTCTGGCTGTAGTTGCAGGGCAGCAAGATCAGGTCTTCGACCTCTTTGGGGAAGTGGAAGAGCGCGCGATACGACGGGTCTTGCAGGAAGCGGTCGATGAGCTTGCACAGGATGGTGTGGGCCATCGTGCACTGCTCTTCGAGGAACGTGCGGTCGTCGGCATTGAACAGATAGGGGACGAAGGGAAACTCAAGTGGCTTGCCGTGGACGATGGCGTCGCTTTGCTCCACATATTCTCGTGCTGTTGTGCGCCCGGGAATGTCCCCGTCGAGTTTTCTGACGATGTCGATGTAGTCGGCACGTTCCTGTTGCATGGGCATCCCCTTACCGTGTGTGCTCGCTGTGAGCATAATCGTACAACGTTGACCTGCGCTTTTCGTAGTTTTCCCGGAAGAAATCCGTAATGCGCCCGGTAAAAAGCCGGTAAAAACCCGGTTTCAGCCCCTAGGATCTGTTGGTTTTGGGTGGGTGAGCGACCGTAACTTTTGTCAGGTTTGCTTGCGACGATGGGTGCGTGTCTTATCCGAAGAGCGAGAAAGGATTGCGCCCATGACCGAGACGACAGCTTTACAAAGACCAGTGAGCCCTGCTGAAGCCGGCGGATGGAATACCGGGGCAAGCATGCGAGTTGAGACGGCGGGATACCATGTTGACACGCAGTCTGAGGCGAGTGGCTGTTACGACGATGAATTCGAAGGCGAACGCGAGGACGTGCGCGAGGACGCACGGACGCAAGCAGGGGCCGCCCACTCCTATGACGCGTGCAGAGAAGACCCCTGTGCAGGTTCGGCTGAAGAGGCCGCCGAACCCGACGGTGACGGGGAGGGTGCCGGTGCTCCAGAGCTGGCTGATTACAGGCCGTCAGAGGAACTTACCGCACAGGAGCTGGGCAAACGTGGTGAAGACGCCGCTGTGCGCTACCTGAAGCTCAACGGGTACGAGATTATCGAGCGCAACTGGAGGTGCAAGTTCGGCGAGGCCGATATCATCGCACGCGACGAAGAAGAAGGCGTCATCTGCTTCATCGAGGTGAAAACCAGGCGCAGCATCGAAGCGGGTGTCCCCGAAGAGGCGGTGACTCCTGTCAAGCAACGCCGGTACGAGAGAATCGCGTTGAGCTACATGATTGGCGCCGATTTCGACGAAGGTGCGCGCATTCGTTTCGACACGATCGG
>CASDTD010000266.1 GCA_949283445.1 uncultured Coriobacteriia bacterium
CGGCATGTTGCTCGCCGAGCTGCAGGACAAGGGCGTGAAGTGCCTGGGCGGCAAGAATCTCGTCTCCATCGACGATGCGGGCGTCCACGTGCAGGGCACCGACTGGCGCTACGAGGTGCTCGAAGCGGACCACGTCGTCAATGCGCTGGGCATTCGCTCGGTGAAAGACGAGGCGTGGCGCGAGCTTATCCCGGAGGTCTATTACGCGGGCGATAGCGCGGGCATCGGCACCATCTACACGGCCAACAAGACCGGCTTCGACGTCGCGATGGACGTGTAGACGCGGCGGCAAGCAATCGGGAAACAAGAAGGAAGGGAAGCGATATGGGAGATTTCATCATCACCAAGCCGATCGAGAGCATGAAAGACGCGTTTTCGGTCAAGGGTTTCAACGTCGTCGTCACGGGCGGCAACCGCGGCATCGGGCGCGGCATCTCGCAGGCGTACGCGGAATGCGGCGCCAACGTGGCCATTTTGTGCCGCAACTTCGATTCGGCCGCAGAAACCTGCGATGAGCTCGCGCAGTACGGCGGCACCTACATTCCCGTGAAGTGCGACATCGGCGATTGCGATGACGTCGTCGCGGCCAAAGAAGAGGTCGCCAAGACCTTCGACCACGTGGACGTGCTCATCAACAACGCCGGCATCGACGCTCACAAGAGCATTTTCGATGATCCCGGTCTGGAGGAATTCAAGAAGGTCAACAACGTCAACTTGAACGGCCCGGCGGCCGTGACGGCCGTCTTCGGCAAATGGATGATGGACGAGCGCAAGGGCGGCAGCGTCATCATGATCTCCTCCATCGGCGGCGAGGGCATCGGCGACCCGCGCATCAACCCGATGCCGTCGTACAACACCTCCAAGGCGGCGACGAACCACCTGGTGCACCATCTGGCCATCCTCATGGGCGACTACGGCATCCGCGTGAACGCCATCGCGCCGGGCTTGACGCATTCGGGGCTTGACGCCGACCTGCCCGACAAGGTCAACGATTTCGTCGCTCGCGACATGCCCGCTCACCGCTTCGGCGAGCCCATCGAGATCGGCGCGCTGTGCGTCTTTCTCTCCTCGCCGGCGGGCGCGCAGATGACCGGCGATGTCATCAGGCACGACGGCGGCATCATGACCATCGGCCTCTCGTTCTAGACGACGGGCCGCTACCTCCTTGTCTTGCGGTGCGGGCGTGTCCCCAAACGTCCGCGCCACGGGGCAGGGCAGCTATCGAGAGGAGGGATGGGACACATGGTCGATTTCAACGACTACCCGCATATTTTCTCGCCGGTCAAGATCAGGAACCTGGAACTGAAAAACCGGCTCATCTTCTCGCCGGTCGTCTCGGGGCATGCCGGCGTCGTCGACGGCCAGGTCACCGAGGCACTCGTGCAGTTTCTGGGGGCGCAGGCGCGTTCGGGCGTGGGCATGGTGACGATTGGCGCGTCTCCCATCGACCAGGGCAGGGCGCGTGATTTCTTCGGCAGCCTGTCCGTGTGCCATGACACCGACGTTCCCGGCCTGCACCGCCTGGTCGAGGAAGTGCACCGCTACGGCGCGGCGCTTTCCTGCGAGATTCTGCACGCCGGGCGCATCGCGCAGCCGGCAGCGCTTGAAGGGCGTAAGGCGTGGGTTCCGTGGGTGACGCCCGACATGGACCCGGACAAGTTCGAAGAGGCGTCTGCTGACGCGCTCGACGAGGTCATCTCGGAGTTCTGCGACGCGGCGGTGCGCCTGCGCGACGCGGGGTTCGATATGGTGCTGCTGCACGGCGCGCACGGCAACTTCCTAAGCGCGTTTTTCTCGCCGCTCACCAACCAGCGTACCGACGAATACGGCGGCAGCTTCGAAAACCGCATGCGTTTCCCGTTACGGCTGGTCAAAGCCGTGCGCGAAGCCGTCGGCGACGACATGGCCATCGATTTCCGCATCAGCCAAAACGAGTACGTCGAAGGCGGCACGCCGCTTGAAGACGTCATCACGTTCCTCAAGGCGGCCTCGCCCTACATCGACGACGCGCACCTGTCCGGCGGGTGGATTTTCGACCCGGTCTACGTCAAGTACATGATGCCCGGCTACCCGCAAGAGCGGTGCCTGAACATCGAGCGCACGGCCATCGTGCACGAGCAGCTCGATATTCCCGTCACCTGCGTGGGCAACATTCCCGACGTCGCGACGGCCGAACGCATCTTGGCGCAGGGAAAAGCCGACATCGTCGCCATGGCGCGCAACATCCTGGCCGATATGGACCTCGTCAACAAGGCGTATCGCGGCCAGGCCGACACCATTCGCCCTTGTCTGCACTGCATCGAGTGCGCGGCACGTCCCGCCGTCGGCGGCGGCGTGCGCTGTTCGGTCAACCCGCAGCTGGGCCGCGAGCTGTACTACCGCGAGATTCCCGAGGCGCGCGTCAAGAAGAAGGTCGTCGTCATCGGCGGCGGTCCGGCCGGCATGATGGCCGCCCAAACGGCGGTCAAGCGCGGGCACGAGGTCGTGCTGTTCGAGAAAAGCGACCGCTTGGGCGGCCGCCTGTTCGAGGCGTCTGCGCTGTTCTGCAAAGAGGACTACCACCGTCGCTACTTGAAATGGGATGTCAAAGAGACGCTTTCATGCGGCGCGGACGTGCGCCTGGGTGTCGAGGCCACGCCCGATATCGTCAGGGCCGAACAGCCCGACGAGGTCATCGTGGCCATAGGGGGCAGGAGCGTCGTGCCCGACATCAAGGGCGCCGACGAGCCCTTCGTCGTCGACGTGAGCGATGCCGACATGAAGCGCGTGCCGCTGGGCAAGCGCGTCGGCATAGTGGGCGGTGGCATATCCGCACTGGAATGCGCGATCGAGCTCGCCCATGACGGGCACGAGGTGACGATGGTCGCCCGCAAGCCTGAAAACAAGTTGTGGCGTGAGGTCATGGACGAGCTGCGCAGCGGTCTTATCGAGCTGCGCGACCGCTATGGCGTGACGCTTGTCGACGAGGCCCCGACGATAGAGATCCGCGCAGACGCAATCGTCTACTCCAAAGACGGCCAGGCGCACGAGCTTGCCGTCGACACGGTGGTCGTGGCCTGCGGCGTGCGCCCCGACAAAGCAGCCATCGAGCAGTTCCGCCAGATGATACCGCAGGTGACGGTCGTCGGCGACGCCCGCAAGTCGGGCAACATCTTCGCCGCGAACATGGATGCCTTTGACGTCGCTGTCGAGCTGTGAAAACGGCCCATCAGGCAACCCGCCGGGAGGGAAAGCCCTTCCCAGCGGGGATGTCCTTCAGGTTTTCGCAAAGGGGGATGAACGAAGAAAGGAGGGCCGCATATCTGGGAAATTTCGGTACGGCAAGTGCTTGAAACGTGTTTGAGGAGAGATTCGTTATGGATAGAAGTGCTTCGTTGAGCAAACTCAACATCGTGGCTATCTTCGCGGTTTTCGCCGGCTTTGCCGAGTTCGTCATCTTGTCTCCGGCGCTGAACGCGTTGCAGATGCATTTCCCGCATGAGTCGTTCACGACCATCATGCTTGCCAACACCATTTCCGGCATGGTCAGCGTGCCGGTGGCCATTTTCGTCGGCGCGACGGCCAACAAGGTGGGCTACCGCCCCTATGCCATTTTGGCGTACGTCTTCATGATCGCCGGCTGCTACCCGTTCTTCTTGACCGAGATCACGGTGTACTGGCCCATCATCCTGTCCCGCGTGCTCGTCGGCATCGGAACGGGCCTGCTGTTCCCTATTGCTGGCGCGTTGGTCATGTACTACTTCGAGGGCAAGAAACGCGCGATTATGCTGGGCGTTTCGGTTGTCGTGCAGTACGTTTTCGCCATGACCTACACGCAGGTGTCGGGCATTCTGGCCTCCATCGCGTGGAACTACACGTTCTTGACTTATCTCATCTCCATCATCCCGCTCGTCATCATCATCGTGGGTCTCAAGGAAAGCAAACATGAGATCGCCGAAAACGAGCGCAAGGAGCAAGAGCAGTACGCGGGTGTCGCCAAGAAGAAGATCGACAACCGTATCTGGATTTTCGTCGTCCTGGGCTTCATGGTCGCCAACCTCGTCATCTCCATCAACTTCCTGTCCTCGCTTATCGTCGAGGAGCGCGGCATCGGCAACGCGGCCGCCGCTGGCACGATGGGCACCTTCTTCAACGCGGGCTGCCTGTGCGCTGGCCTGCTCTACGGCATGATCGTCAACAAGATCGGCAGGTGGGCCATGCCGCTGTTCGCCGCCATCGGTGCCATAGGCTCCATCTGGGCGTACTTCACGGGCAGCATCGTGGGGCTGTACATCGCCGCGTTCATGGTCGGCATCACCGACATGATGCTCTTCACCTCGTGCCAGAACTGCGTCGGCAACCTCACGCACCCGACACGCCTGGCGTTCACCAACGGCATCATGTCCATCATGCTCAACTTCGGCTCCTTCACCGGCAGCTACTTCCTGACGGCTTGCCAGGTGGGCTTCCCGCAGCTGGGCATGGCGGCTCCGCTGATGATCAGCGGCATCATCTTCGCCGTGCTGGCCGTGATCTTCCTGTTCATGAAGTTCAAGCCGCTCACGACCAAGATGTACGAGGGCGCCGCAGAAGAGGAGTAGGGGTGCCTGCAAGCTTTCTTCGCGTGGCGCAGACGAGCGGGATAGGCAGCTGCAGCCT
>CASDTD010000267.1 GCA_949283445.1 uncultured Coriobacteriia bacterium
CGAAGTCGACGAGCAGGTTGGAGAACGGCTCGATTTCGACATTGGGGAGGTCGGCCGTCACCGCCTGCGCCAAAGCCACGCGTTCCTCTAGGGAAAACAGCGGCCCGCCGCCCTTGTTCTTGCTTGCCGCCACGCCGACGACGACTTCGTCGAACAGCTGACTCGCGCGCCGGATGACATCCAGATGCCCCGACGTGATGGGGTCGAACGTCCCCGGTACCAAGACTCTGCGCATCGTCTCGTGCGCTCCTTTCCATCCGTCGCGCCACACAGCCGTCTGACGCGTCGCCTTTCGTTTCGCTATGGCGCGGCCTTACTCCTGGACTTCGGTGTAGGCCAGATAGATGACGCCGATTTTCCCATACTTTTTCTGCCCCGTCGTTGTAAAGCGCGTGGCAGAGGAAAACACGTCTTCCGCCTTCTGCCTGTCGGCAAGCGCGTGCTCGTAGGCAATGACGGCGCCCGGACGCAAGTCGCCCTGCTCTGCCAGCGCGTCGAGCAGCTCGAGCACGCGCGCTGCAGGCAATGCATATGGCGGGTCGAGCAACACGAGCTCGAACGGACACCCGCGCGAAAGCGCCCCTTGCTGGCAGGCAACGAGCACGTCGTCGCCTCTCAGTTCCGCACGAGGTGCGCGTAGCTGCAGGCTCGCGAGGTTTTCGGCGAGCACAGCGCGCGCATCAGCATCGCGCTCGAAGAACAGGCACCGCGCGGCACCGCGCGAAAGCGCTTCGATGCCCAAGGCCCCGCTTCCGGAAAACGCGTCGAACACGGACACCCCCTCGAACGTGCCCAAACGGGAAAACAGCGACGAGAACATGGATTCCCGCACACGGTCAGTCGTCGGGCGCGTTGTCTTCTCGCTGGGAGAGGCGATGACGCGTCCCCCCAGGTCTCCGGCTATGATTCTCATCTTATGCCCCCTTGGCAGTCGCATCGGTATACGAGGAAAACGCCACGTCGACTTCGGCGGCCAGACGCGCGTGCGAAGGTTGGGACAACAGCGGGTCGCCTGACAGCAGCTTGCGCGCGTCTTCGTGTGCGGCGGCGATGAGCTCGGCGTCGTCAATGACGTTGACCAGCTTGAGCGTCGCGGCGCCATGTTGCCGGTTTCCCAGGACATCGCCCTCGTGACGGGCCCGCAAGTCGGCCTCGGCAAGCTCGAAGCCGTCGTCGCAGCTCACGAGCGCGTCCATGCGCGCCCTGACGTCCTCGTCGTCTTTGCCCGGGTCGGCGACGAGGAACACCTGCCCGGCATGCACGCCGCGTCCCACACGGCCGCGCAGCTGGTGCAGCTGCGATAAACCGAAACGTTCGGCGTCCTCGATCATCATGACCGTCGCGTTGGGCACGTCGATGCCAACCTCGACGACGGTCGTAGCCACGAGAATGTCCGTCTCGCCTTCGGAAAAGCGCTTCATGGCCGCCTGCTTTTCCGCAGCGCCCATATGCCCGGTTAACAAGCCAACCTCATATTCGGGAAACACCTTCACGGAAAGAAACGCCGCCTCGTCTTGCGCCGCCTTGGCATCTGAAATGTCCGCCCCGCCGGAAAGCGAAGCAGCCATCCTGCCGTCTTCGGCGCGTTTGGCGCGCTGCTCGCGGGAAAGCCCCACGAGCGGACAGATGATGTACGCCTGCCGCCCCGCCGCGACAGCCGCCCGTATGGCTTCGTAGGCACGTCCCCGTTCGTCACGCGAGACCACCTGCGTCGTGACGGGCGGCCGCCCCGCCGGGCGTTTGCGTATGTAGCTTGTTTCCAGATCGCCGTACAGCGTCAGCGCGAGCGTGCGGGGAATGGGCGTCGCGGTCATGACCAGCAGATCTGCCCCCGGTCCTTTGGCGCAGAGCGCTGAGCGCTGGTTGACGCCGAAGCGGTGCTGCTCGTCGATGATGACCAGCGTCAAGCGCCCAAAACGCACGTCGGGCTCGATAAGCGCATGCGTGCCGAACAGGCAGCACAAATCGCCTTGCGCCGCCTGTTCCAGCAAGCGCGCACGTTCGGCGGCAGGCGTTGAGCCCGTCAGTACGCCCCAGCTGATGCCGCAAGCGTCAAACAGGCTGCCCAACTTGTCGGCGTATTGACGCGCGAGCACTTCCGTCGGCGCCATCATCGCGCACTGCGTGCCCGTGTCGGCGCATAAAGCGATGGCAAACGCCGCGACAATGGTCTTGCCCGTGCCCACATCGCCCAAAAGCATGCGGTTCATGCAGGCATCCGCGCACATATCGGCTTCGATATCGGCGATGGCCGCCTCTTGCTCGTCGGTCAGGGAAAACGGGAGCTGTCCGCGCAGGCGTTTCACCGCAGCGCCCGCCACATGCGTGGTCGCAACACCCGACGCCGTTTCCGCCGCGCGGCGGCGCATCATCTCGATCTGCAGGTACAGCACTTCTTCGTAGGCAAGACGCCGGCGCGCCTGCTCGCGCTGGCAGGCGTCGGCGGGAAAGTGGATGGCCCGCAACGCGCTTTTGCGGTTCATGAGCTGCCGTGCCCGCCGTAGCGGCACGGGCAGCGGGTCGGTGACATCCGCACACTGCTCGAGCGCGTTTGCGATGAACCGGCGCATCCAGGTGGTGGAAAGCCCCTCGGTCGTGGGGTGCACGGCGATGAAAGGCGCCGTCGGCGCTTGGTCATCGGAAGCTCCCAAAAACTCGAGATACGGGGAGTTCATGCGCTTGTACCCGTACTCGAAGGTGACCTTGCCAGAAAACGCCACGCGCGCGCCCTGCTTGAAGCGCTTGGCCACCCATGGCTGGCGAAACCACACGCCCAAAAGCACCCCCGAGTCGTCGACAAGCGACACCTCGACGATATCGAGACGTGGGCGGGGTGTGCGCTGAGAAACCTCGTAGACGGTGCCCACGACGGTGACCGTCTGCCCGATCTGCGCTTGGGCGATGGAAACGACGTTCGAAAGGTCTATATAGCGATGCGGATAACAGGTCAGAAGATCATAGACTGTGTGTATGCCCATCTTGGCGAGCAGCTTGGCCCGCGGCGCGCTCACGGCCCGAACCTGCTCGACGCTGGCGCCGAGCAGCGCATCGCACTCCGCCCGCGCCGTCATCTAGACTTCCACGGGAATATAGGAAAAACCGATGGCGCCGCACGAGACGTGCGTGGTGATAACCGGGCCCGGCTGCCGCACCGGAACCTCCCGGTACCGCAAACCACTGTTCTCGAACGCCGATGCAAGTAGCTCGAGCCCGTCTGGGCGACGCGTGTGCATAAGGCAGATTTCAAGCTCGCCGAACTTGTCCGTGAGCTCTGCGGCGATATCGGCAAGTTTGTCCGCCGCGCGCTTCACGGACTTCGTCTTCGCCAGAATGGCGATTTCCCCGTTTTCGGCGACGGTGAGCAAAGGCTTGATGTTGAGCAGAGCGGCAGCCAGCCCCACGGCTTTGCCCGCGCGCCCGCCCATGACGAGGTTTCTCAAGGTGTCCAGCATGAAGCACACGCTCGTCTTGCCCTCGAGCCGATGTGCAACATCGACGAGCTGAGCAAACGAATAACCCGCATCGCGCAGCTGGGCTATGCGACGCACGAACAGGTACTGGGCGACCGTTGCCGTGCGCGTGTCGATGACCTCGACTTCAAGCGGAGCGCTCGCTGCGGCCAGACGCGCCGTCTCGACCGTGCCCGAGAGCTTCGAGCCGATGTGCATCGAGATGGCATGCGTGTAGCCTTCCCGCGCCAGACGCGCGTACAGCGCCGAGAAATCGAGCGGCGTTGCCTGCGACGTCGTGGGAAGAGCGTCGCAGGTGGCGATGTAGTCATAGAACAGCTCGATGTTTTCAGGGGTGTTGTCCTGGTCGAAAGGCTCCCCATCGGGGCGCGTCACCTTGAGCTGCACGCACTCGACCCCCATCGCGCGCAGCTCGGCGTTGCTCGCATCGCAGGAGCTGTCGGTGATGAGCGCGACCTTTTCCGTCATGTGCGCAGATGCCCTTCGCTATTCGATGGAGAACACGATCGGGTACAGGGGCTGCTCGCCGCGCTGCGCGTCGATTTCGAGGTCGGGGCACTTCTCCTCGATGGCCTCGGAAAGCGCCTCGAGCGCCTCGTCATCGAAATCCTCGCCGGCAAGCAGCGTGATCGTGTCGTAATCGTCGTTGAGCTCGTCGATGAGCGCCAGCGTCACTTCGGAAACCGAGCTGCCCACCACGTCCAGCGAGCCGTCGGCGATACCGATGACATCGCCCGGGGCAATTGCCTCGCCCTTGCTGGTCTTGGAATCTTTGATGGCCGTCGTGACCTCGCCGCATTTCACGTACTCGAGCGCCTCGCGCATGGCCTCGGCGTTCTCCTCCAGAGAAGCGCTCATGTCGACGGCGAACATCGCGGAAAACGATGCGGGGACGCTCGTCGTGGCGATGACTTCGCAGGGGATGTCCGCGTTTTCGGCAGCGGCCTGCGCAGCCATGATGATGTTCTTGTTGTTGGGCAGCAAGATGGCCGCGTCGCAGTTGGCCTTCTCGATGGCCTGCAGCAAGTCAGCCGTCGAGGGGTTCATGGTCTGGCCGCCGGAAACGACGTAGTCGACGCCCAGAGACTTCAGGATCTTGGCCGTGCCAGAGCCAGCCGCCACGGCGATGAAAGCGAGCGGCTTGCGCTCGGCGGCTTCGTCTGCGGCGATGCCCTCCGCACGCTCTTCGGATTCGAGCACCATGTTGTGGATGAAGACCTCGGAAACCTGCCCGCGGTCGGTCATGTAGTTCAGCACCTTGCCCGGCGTGTCCGTGTGCACGTGCACCTTGAAATCGGGATGGGAGCCAACGAGCAGCTCGCAATCGCCCAGAGAAGCCAGAAACTCCAGCGCAGCGGCCGTATCGACATCCTCGCTGTGGAAGAGGAACTCCGTGCAGTACATGTAATCGGAGCCCGCCCAGTCGTTGACCTGCTCGATGGCGACCTTGGCATCCGCCTTCGTGAAATCGGCCGCGTTAGGGAGTTCGGAAGTCTCGCCCTTGACGGCGGCGACGAAGCTCTGAATGAGGATGGTCAGGCCGAAGCCGCCGGAATCGACGACGCCGTTTTCCTTCAGAACCGGCAGAAATTCCGGCGTGCGCTTAACAGATGCCAGCGCCTCGTCGGCGATGGCCTGCAAAGTCTCAAGCGGAGTCGCGTCGTTTTCAGCGCAAATGCGCGCGGCAGCGGCGGCGTCTTCGAGCACGGTGAGAATCGTGCCCTTGACCGGCTTGCGCACCGCCTGGAACGCGACCTCCACGGCCTTGTCCATGCCCTTCGCAATCGTGGCGGACGTGAACTCCTCGGCATCGACGAGCCCCTCGCACAAGCCGCGCAGAATCTGGCTCGTGATGACGCCCGAATTACCACGTGCGCCCATGAGCGAGCCATGCGTGATGGCCTTGCAGAGCTCGGCTACGGTGGCGGTGGCGGGAAGCGCCTTGATTTCCTTGACAACGGATTCCATCGTCAAAGACATATTCGTTCCCGTGTCACCGTCGGGAACGGGAAAGACGTTGAGACGGTTGATCTCTTCTTTGCGTGCGCTGAGCGCAGCGGCGGCGGTCGCGATGTACAGACGCAAATCGCTTGTTTCCATGGATGAATCCCCTAAGTTGCTGTTACGTTGGTACGACTAGTTTCTGACCTTGATGCCCTGGACGTGGATGTCCACGTCCGCTACCGGAAGCTGGGCGGAATCATTGAGGACAAACCTTACTTTCTCGGCAAGCATGCGGCTGACCTCGGCAATGTTGGTGCCGTGTTCGATGATGATGTAGAGGTCGACGTGAACGCCCTCATCGGTCATCTCGACTTCGATGCCGCGACGCAGGCGGCTTGCCGGCAGGAGCTTGGCGATGCCATCGGAAAGCGTGGGTGCCGCCATGCCGACGACGCCATAGCTCTCGAGGGCTGCATAGCCCGCCATATCGGCGATAACATCATTTGCGACGGACAATCCGCCGGGTATAGTCTCGGCCATAGGGTGTTGCTCCTTTGCGGCTACTCGTAGTTAACAGACGTGTATTGTAGGACAGATACGCACATCACTCGTATCGTACGCCAATTTTGCACAAAACCAAAACGCGCGCCACCCTGCCGGCACTCCACGATAACCGCAGCGGCAGTTGGGGGCGCTGCTGAGTACGGCACATGGCTTGCAGCGGCACTTAGGGGTGCTGCTGAGTACGCACGTTGCCTCTCCCGTACTCAGCAGCGCTGCGAAGTGCCGTGCGCGCGGCACCGCCGTACTCAGCAAAGGCTCCAAATGCCCGAAACGCTGCATTCTCGTACTCAGCAAGGGCTCCAAGTGCCATGCGCGCGGTATCGCCGTACTCACCAAGGGATGCAAGTGCTCACAGCGGGACGTTGCCGCGCCGCACGCAGGCGCACTCAGGGACGCATGCGCTCGGCAGCGAGGAACACATGCACCCGACAGCGCTTTGCCCGCGGACATTTGAACCCCGCAGCTTCAGTGCGCTACACTACGTCCCCGCTTTGGATACCTGCGACTACAGACAATAGGCCACACGGGCCGTCATCTCATCAAGGAAGTTTCCATGCTCGACGAAACGCTGCAACAAAAATACGACGCTCTGCTCGGCACGCTTGCCAAGTATGGAAACGTCGCCATCGCCTTTTCGGGCGGCGTCGATTCCTCGCTGTTGCTCAAGGCAGCGCAGCAGGCATTGGGAAGAAACGTGCTCGCCATCATCGGGCGGTCTGCGGCAAAACCGCAACGCGAAACGGACGCAGCCGTGCAGTTCGCGCAAGACGAGAAAATCCGCCACACCGTCGTCGACACGCACGAGTTCGACATCGACGGTTTCGAGCGCAACCCCGAAAACCGTTGCTACCTATGCAAACGCGAAATGTTCACCCAGTTCATCGCCACAGCGACACGTCTGGGGTTCAAGCATCTGGCAGAAGGCTCGAATGCCGATGACAGCGCCACCTGGCGGCCCGGCGAAAAGGCACTGGCCGAACTGCACGTCTCCAGCCCGCTTCGCGAAGTCGGCCTCACCAAACAGGAAATCAGGGACATCTCCAAGGAGCTAGGGCTCTCCACGTGGAACAAGCCTTCTTATTCCTGCTTGCTCTCGCGCTTCGAGTACGACAAGCCCATCTCCGAAGAACGGCTGAAGCAAGTCGACGCAGCAGAGCGCGCGCTCATGGAACTCGGGTTCGCCCAGGTGCGCGTGCGCGTCAAAGA
>CASDTD010000268.1 GCA_949283445.1 uncultured Coriobacteriia bacterium
GGAAGCGTGCTCGTGAAGTACGACACGAACTACGCCCAGTGCCGCACGCGGGTGTTCGAAGTTCTCGATTCGCTCGAACGTGGCAACCTGCCCCTCGCAAAGCCTTCGGACGAACAGGTAAAACACGAAGTCACTTCGAACTTCATCGGCAGGCTTTCGGTCAAGACAGCATCGTATGCCCTGCGTCGGGTGCTGCTGCCAGCTCCGCTGCGTTGCGCCTGGACGGTTCTGCGTTCGTTCAAGTTCATCGCTTCCGGCCTGCGCCATCTGCTCGTCAGGCGCGAGCTCACGGTCGAGGTGCTCGATGCCACGGCGATCGGTGCTGCGCTTTTGCAGGGCATGTACGGCTCTGCCGGCAGCGTCATGCTGTTGCTCGATATATCCGACCTTCTCGAAGAGTACACGCACGCCCGAAGCCGCGTGGCGCTTCAGCAGAGCCTCGCTCTCAACATCGACGAGGTGTGGCTCGTCACAGAAGACGGGGACGTTTCCGTGGGGCTTGCCGACGTGCACGCAGGTGATTGCGTTCGCGTGCGTTCGGGCGCGATGATTCCCGTCGACGGGGAAGTGGTCGCAGGCGAAGCGGCAGTAAACGAGGCCTCGATGACGGGAGAATCTCGTCTCGTTATCAAGGAGGCCGGTAAGAGCGTGTTCGCGGGCACAGTCGTCGATGACGGCGCCATCGTGGTCAAAGCACGCAAGGTGGGAGACGAGACCCGCATCAACAACATCGTGCACATGGTCGACGAATCGGAGAAGCTCAAGGCGGGCGTTCAAAGCAAGGCGGAACATCTCGCGGATGCCATCGTCCCCTTCAGTTTCCTGGCGTTTTTCGCGGTGCTTGTCGGCACGAGAAACATGGCCAAGGCCATGAGCGTTCTCATGGTCGATTACTCGTGCGCCATCAAGCTGTCGACGCCCGTGGCGGTCATGTCTGCCCTGCGCGAGGCGGCCAACCGCGGCATCGTCGTCAAGGGAGGGCGCTACCTCGAGACCATCGCCGAGGCGGACACCATCGTGTTCGACAAGACGGGCACCCTCACGACGGCCACGCCCGCGGTGAAGAAGGTCATCTCCTTCGGCGCTATGGACGAAGATGCCGTTTTGCGTCTTGCCGCGTGTCTGGAGGAGCATTTCCCGCACAGCATGGCGCACGCCGTGGTCAACGAGGCCGAGCGGCGCGGGCTTTGCCATGAAGACGAGCCGCATGCCGAGGTGAAGTACCTCGTCGCGCACGGCATCGCCTCAAGTGTCGACGGCAAGGAAGTGGTTCTGGGAAGCGCGCATTACGTGTTCGAGGACGAGGGCGTGAAAAGACCGCGCGGATGCAAGGCGAAAATCGAGAAGCAAGCTCCCGGATGCTCGGTCATCTACCTCGCTGTGGATGGAAAGCTCGAAGGGGCTCTGTGCGTCACCGATCCCGTGCGCGAGGAGGCTGCTGAGACGGTCGCCGCGTTGCGCACGGCCGGGTTCGAAAACGTCGTGATGCTGACGGGAGATTCTTCCAGTGCTGCGAAGTGCGCTGCGGAAAAGCTCGGCATCACCGAATACCGCGCGCAGGTTCTTCCCGAAGACAAGGCGCATATCGTCAACGAGTTCAAGGAACGCGGCAACAAGGTCGTCATGGTCGGCGATGGCATCAACGACTCGCCGGCGCTGGCCGCTGCGGATTGCTCTATCGCCATGGTGGATGCAAGCGATATAGCCCGCGAGGTCGCCGACGTCATGCTGCTCAACCCGTCGTTGGACGAGATACTCGAGTTGCGGCGGCTTGGCACGAAGCTCATGCGGCGTATCAACCGCAACTACCGGTTCATAGTCGGGTTCAACACGGCGCTGCTTGCCGGTGGCGTTGCCGGCGTGCTGCAGCCGACGGTTTCCGCCTTGCTGCACAACACGTCGACAATGCTCGTCACGGCATGCAACATGCGGGCGCTTCTGCCCGAAGCGAAGAAGGGAGGCCACCATGAAGAAGCATAAGTTCTGGGCATGGGCGACCGTCGTCTGCGGCGTCATGACCATGCTGACGGGGTACCGCAAGTTCGTGAAATAGCGCTTTGACGGCAGCGCTTGCCAGAAATCAGCGAGTTGGAGAGCAGATAGCCTGCATATGTGCTCTCCAACTCGCTTTCGTTTGGCGGAAATCCAAGAAACGTGGAGTTGGAGAGCAAATCGAGCGCCAGAATGCTTCCCAACTCGACTTTTTCTGGCAGGGGCGAGTGACAAGCGGCTGCCGGGGGTATGCGGCAAGCTCGCGCCCGCAGGCGTGTCTAGCTCGCGATGATGCCGCCGCCTAGGCATTCCTCGCCAGTGTAGACGCTCACGGCCTGACCGGGGGCAACGGTGCGTACGGGTTCGTCGAAGACGACGCGCGCGGTGCCGTCGCCTGCGGGCTCGACGAGCGCCTCTTCCAACTTACGCGTATGACGGCTGCGTATCAGGCGGCGTTTGGGCTGGGGTGCTTGCCCGCTGACCCAACGGCAGTCTGTCAACGCGAACTCCCGCGTCCACAGCTCGGGACAGTCTTTGTCGGCGGTCACGTAGACGACGTTTTCCGCCACGTCCGTTCTCACCACGTAACGCGCCGGTCCGCCGCCCAGGTCGAGCCCCTTGCGCTGCCCGACGGTGAACAGGAACGCGCCTTCGTGGTGCCCCAAGACCTTGCCCGTTTCAAGCTCGACGATGTCTCCCGGCTTGCGCTCGATCTGGCTGAGCAGGAACTGCTGTATGCCGCCAGGTCCGATGAAGCAGATGCCGTCGGAATCGGGTTTCTCAGCTGTCTCCAGCCCGCGCTCGGCTGCCATATCGCGCACGGTCGCCTTGTCGGGAATGTCCCCGATGGGAAACAGCACGCGTTTGAGCGCGTCTCCGCCTACGCGCCACAGGAAGTATGTCTGGTCCTTGTGTTCGTCTTTCGCGCGCAGCAGATGCGCCGGGGCATGCGGTTCATCGTCTGGCAGCACGCGCGCGTAATGGCCCGTCGCGATGAAGTCCGCGCCTTTCTCGAAGGCCTTTTCCGCGAAGATGCCGAATTTGATTTTCTCGTTGCACATCACGTCGGGGTTCGGCGTGAAGCCGTTTTGATAGCTGTTCACGAGATAAACGACCACATCGCGCTTGTATTCCGCCTCGTAATCCCAAACCTCGAGGTCGATGCCCAGCATGACAGCCACGCGCTCGGCGTCGGCGAGGTCTTCTGCCCACGGGCACTTGAAGCCGGGCAGGTCTTGCGACCAGTTGCGCATGTAGATGCCCGTGACATCGTAGCCCTGCTCGACAAGCAGCGCTGCGCAAAGCGATGAGTCGACGCCGCCGCTCATGCCGACGAACACGCGTTTACCCATGGGTTTCCTCCTGGTGCATTCCCAGCCGCGCGCATTCCGCGCGCACGGTGTCGATGATGATGCGCGCCGCTTCGCGTACGTCGTCTTCGGTAGTCGGGCGGCCCAGCGTGATGCGCAGGCTGCCGGCGGCGATGTCTTCGGGCGTTCCCAGCGCTTGCAGGACGTGCGATATGCGCATCTTGCTCGCCGCGCAAGCCGAGCCCGTCCCCACGGAGACTCCCTGTCTGTCCAGCAGAATCACAAGACGGCGCGCCTCGATGCCGGGAAACGAGATGTGCAGCAAGCCGGGGAGCCTGAGCTGGCGTTTTTTCGGTCCGGATACGACGGCCCAGGGAAATGCCTGCAAAAGCAGCCCTTGCAGCATGTCGCGCAAACTCGAAAGCCGTTTGTGTTCTTGTTCGCG
>CASDTD010000269.1 GCA_949283445.1 uncultured Coriobacteriia bacterium
CGGGCGCTGCGGCTGCGGCTGACAAGCTCATCGTTCCCAAGCAGGTGCACGGAGACGAGGTCTGCGTGGTCGACGATGTCGAGGCCACACGCACGCATGCCGAAGCCGGTGCCGACGGCATCGTCTGCACGCGCGCGGGCGTGCCGGTGCTGCTGTGCTTTGCCGACTGCACGCCGGTGGTCATGGTCGCCCCAGGCGGTGCGTTTTGCATCGTGCACGCGGGCTGGCGCGGCGCGTTGGCGGGCATCGCGGGCAAGGGGTTGGCGCTTCTGGCGCACGAAGCCGGGTGTGCTCCCGCAGCGTGCAACGTCTACATCGGCCCGCATATCGGCTCATGCTGCTACGAGGTTTCAGAAGAGTTGCTCGCGCAGTTCGTGGAAGCGTATGGGCGGGCCTGCGATGCTGGGAGGCGGCACCTCGACCTATCCGCCGCCGTTACCGCATCGGTTTTGCAGGCCGGCGCTGTGCCTGAGCGCATCACAGACGCAGGTATTTGCACGGCATGCAACACGCAACGGTATTATTCGTATCGCGCCGAGGGCGGCGTCACGGGCCGTCACGGCGCATTCGCGTTCAAGGAAGCGATGATATGGGACTGAAGGAACGTTGGGAGGCGACCTGCGCGGACGTCGAACAGCTTTGCAGGCGTGCAGGACGCAGCGCTGACGAGGTGAAGATTATTGCCGTCAGCAAGACGGTGGGCCCGGATGTAGTCGGGGAGGGCATCGCCTGCGGCATGACCGACTTCGGCGAAAACCGCGAGAAGCCCTTCAACGAGAAGGTGACGTTGTACCCGCAGGCACGCTGGCATTTCATCGGCAACCTGCAATCCAACAAGGCCAAGCAAGTGGTCGGCAAGGCGCACCTCATCCATTCGGTCGACCGCCTGTCGCTTCTTCAGGCCATCCAGAAGGAAGCCGCCAAGCGGGGCGTGGTGCAGAACATCCTGGTGGAGGTCTCCATTTCGGGGGAGGAAAGCAAAGGCGGCATCGCGCCGGCGGAGCTGCCCGCGTTTCTGGAGCGCATCGCGGAATGCGACAACGTCGCATGCGAAGGGCTCATGACGATGGCCCCGCAAGGTGACCTCGACCGCGCACGCACGACGTTTTCCGGATTGCGCGATCTGGCGCAATCGATGGCCCCGTATTGCGACGAGCGTGGTAGTATCAGAATGCGTGAATTATCCATGGGGATGTCCGAAGACTATGCCGCCGCCATCGCGGAAGGCGCTACCATGGTTCGCATTGGCAGAAGGATATTCAGCGAGACGTTCGAGGCGCTCTGAGTTTTTCGGGCGCCTTTCGGAAAAGTGGTTTACGGAGGCACGGCGTGGGTCTTTTGAACGGCATGAAGGACAGGCTCGGGTTTGGCAACAAGCCCGAATGGCAAGACGACGGTTACGCGGACGACGGCTACGCCGACGACCGGTATGCTGACGACGGGTATGCAGATGACGGATACGCCGACGATGGCTACGCGGACGACGGGTATGCTGACGACGGCTACGGCAATGGGGGCAGGGTCGTCTCGTTTGACGCCTACAACCCCGAAAACTTCGAGAACGTGACGCTTTCCTCCGACCGCGAGCCGCGTGTCGCCTCCTACGACGACCTGGACAGCTCTGCGGGTGGCTACTCCTCGCGTTCCAGCTCTTACAGCTCGCGCGTCGGCTCGACCGGTTCGCGTCGCTCCGACAGCTACCGTTCCTCACGTTCCACTTCAGCAGATGCTCAGGCAAGCTGGTCGAACCCGGAAGACCCGTCGTTTCTCGATAACAAGGCTCCGTCGTACAGCCGTGACATCCACGACGATTATTCCTCGTCGCGTTCGTCCGACTTGCACGCTTCGCTGGGGTCCGACTTCATCCGCATGCATCGTGACCCGGCCACCCACCTCGAGATCATCAAGCCGACGGCGTATTCCGATGTCGAGAAGATCGCCAACGCGGCCAAGGCCGGCAAGTCCATCGTGCTCGTCGTGAGCAACACCAAGCCCGCGTTGGCCAAGCGCATCCTCGACTTCACGTTCGGGGCGGCGTCTGCCCTGAACCTGGGCGTCGAGAAGGCGGCCGACCGCATCTTCGTCATCTTCAAGGGCAGCGAGATGCTTTCCGCTGAAGAGCGCGAGTACCTGAAGAAAAAAGACATACTCAAGTAGGGGTTATGCCGCATACGCATTCTGGTGACAGCAAGTTGGCCGCGACGGTTGCGCGGCTGGGTAAAGTGCTTATCGTCGGCGGCGGTTCCATGGGGCAGGCCCTGTGTGCGGGCCTTGTGCGCATGGGCGTGACCTGCGATGACATTTGCGTGGCCAATCCAGGACGCGCCAAACGCGAGGCCGTGGCTGCGGCGTACGGTGTGCACACGGTGCCCGACGCCTGTGAGGCGCTGCCCGCAAACACTGTGTTTCTTGCCGTGAAGCCGAACATCGTGTGCGATGTCGCCGCGCGGCTTTCCGAAGCGGGGCTGAATAGTGCGCTGGTTATCTCCATTGCAGCGGGGGTTTCCACCGCGAAGTTGGAGGCCTGCTTGCCGCAGGCGGTTCCCGTCGTGCGCGTCATGCCGAACACCCCGCTTGTCGTGGGGCGCGGCATGTCGGCCGTGAGCGGGGGTTCCCGTGCGCGTGCCGAAGAGGTAGCGCTCGTGCGCGACGTGTTCGCATCCATGGGGCATGCGCTTGTCGTCGACGAAGACAAACAGGACATCGTCACGGCGGTGAGCGGGTCGGGGCCTGCGTACTTCGAACTGTTCGTCGAGACCATCGCCCGCAGCGCCGAAGAGCTCGGCCTGCCTTACGACACGGCATGCGAGCTCGCGTTGCAGACCATGTACGGGACGGCGGCGCTTATCGACGAGACAGATGCCGACTTGCCTGCGGCCATCGAAGCCGTCTGCAGTCCGGGCGGCACCACGGTGGCGGCGCTCGACGCGATGCGCGCACGTCACATCGAAGAGGCGCTCGACGAGGGCGTCAAGGCCGCTGCACGCCGCAGCGCGGAACTGGGGGCGTAAATGCTGGGGCTTATCATCAAGAGCATCTGCGATGTCTATGTGGGCATCATTATCATCTACGTCCTCATGAGCTGGATTCCCAACATGCGCGGGGTGGTGCTGGATATCTACAACGCGCTGGGCAAGCTCTGCGACCCGCTGCTCAACGTTTTCAAGCGTATAATTCCACCGATAGGCGGGATGATTGATATCAGCCCGATTTTTGCGATAATCGTCGTTCAAGTAGTCGGACGTCTGATCGCTGTTCTCCTGTAGGGAAAGGAAGTTGCATCTATGAGCATTACCGCACAGGACATCCAGAGCGTAGGGTTCGAGCATTCGCTGCGCGGCTACGATGTCGAGCAGGTCGACGAGTTCCTCGAGCGCGTTGCCCAGGAAGTCGACATCATGAACCATCAGATTGCCGAGCTGTCCGGCAAGTTGCAGGCGATGACCAAAGAGCTCGCCGCTGCCCAGGAAGCGCCTGCGGCAGCGCCTGAAGAGCTTGCCGAGGCCAACAAGCGCGCCGAGCGTGCGACAGAAGAGCTCGAGAAGGCTCAGGGCAAAGTCGCCGACGCCATGATTCGGGCCGAGGACGCCGAGGCGAAGCTCAAGGCGGCGCTTGCCCGCGCAGAGAAGGCGGAAAAGGACCTCGAGCCGCTCAAGGAGCAGCTATCCGAGAAGAACAAGCTCGACGGTGCCATTTCCGAGGCGTTCATCTCCGCCCAGCGTTCCGCCAACGCCTTGAAGGAAGAGGCCCGTGCAGAAGGCGAGCGCATCTACCGCGAGTCCGAAGCCAAGGCGCGCGAGTTCATTCGCGAGGCCCTTGCCAAGAAGGCCAGCATCTACAACGAGATCGACGCGCTCCAGAAGTCTTCCGACGACTTCCGCGAGCAGTACATCGCCATGGTCGAGGACTTCGCCACCCAGGCCAAAGAGAAGTTCTCCAACATGGAGCCGCCGCAGATTCCCGATGAAATCGTCAATGACATGCTGCCCGACATCGAGAGCATGCCCGGCCTTGCTGCCGATGCCGGTGACGACGATGACGACGATCTGCCCAAGCTCACGGCAGACAGCATCCCTTCGGTCAACGTTCCGAAGTCGAACCGCTAAAGCGGTCTCAATAACGCGTCCGTACTTATGTCATGGGGCGGTCTGGCAATCGAGCTGGACCGCCTCTTTTTGTATGCCGAAAGAGGGAAGTGCCTGGGGCGCTGCACTTGGCGGCTCTGCTGAGTACGGCGACGCGTCCCGGGTGGCACTTGGGGGTTCTGCTGAGTACGGTGACGCGCCCTGGGTGGCACTTGGGGGCTTTGCTGAGTACGGTAGAGTATGTTTCTGCACTCAATAGGGCCCCTAAGTGCACGTGAGAGCCGCTGCCCATACTCAGTAGAGCTCCCAAGTGCACGTAAGGGCTGGCGCCCGTACTCAGTAGGGTCCCTAAGTGCACGTGAGAGCCGCTGTCCATGCTCAGTAGAGCTCCCAAGCACACGCAAGCGCACTTGGGGGAGGCGGGTTCCTTATTCGCTGCGCAGCGCCTCGACCGGGTCTTTGCGGCTCGCGCTCGAAGCGGGGATGAGACCGGCCACGAAGGTGAGCACCACGCTGATGATGACGAGCACGATGGCGGCCGCAGGTGGCAGCGACGCGATGTTGGGCACGTCGAAGAGCTGGTAGATCAAGGCGCTTGCGGGGATGCACAGAAGCGCTGTGATGCCGACGCCCAGAAGGCCGGCGACCAGGCCCTCGATGATGGTCTCGGCGTTGAAGACGTGCGATATGTCGCGTTTGCTCGCGCCGATAGCACGCAAGATGCCGATTTCCTTGCGGCGCTCGAGCACGCTGATGTAGGTGATGATGCCGATCATGATGGAGCTCACCACCAGGGAAATCGACACGAAGGCGATGAGCACGTAGCTGATCATGTCGACGATGGTCGTGACCGAGCTCATGAGCGCGCCGACGATGTCGGTGTAGGTGATGACTTTGTCGTCTTGACCGTCTGCCTCCTGTTGCGCGTTGTAATCGTCCAGAATCTGCACGACGTGCTCTTTGCTCTCGAAGTCCTTGGGGTAGATGGCGATGCCGGCAGGCTCGCTTTTGTCTGCGTAGCCCAGGGTGCTCAAGTTCCCGCTATAGGACGCCTCGGCCGAGCCCATCATCGACATCATGAGTTCCGCGAGGTCATCTTCGTCCATGTTGAATTTGAACGCGTCGGCAAACGCGTCTTCGTCGATACTCATGGCAGACGCCATGCTGCCCGACAGCTGCGTCAGCGCCTGTTGCATGACGCTTTGCATCTGAGTTTGCAAAGCGGCGGTGACCTGCTTTAGGTAGGTGCTCATCATCTGCGCGATGTACGCCTGCACCTTCGTGCTCAGCTCCGTCTGCAAAGCAGAGGTGTCGATGACCTCGGGCATGAGCTTTGCCATGAGCTCTTGCGTGGAGGGAAGCTCCATGTAGAGCCTCAGGAGCTCCTCTTGCCCCTCGGCGGTGGAGGCGTCGATGCCGTGTTCTTCTGCGAGCTCGGCGGCCTTTGCCATGTAGTCCTGTGTGAGCTGTGCTGCGGCATCGGCCATCGCCTCTTGGTTGATGGACGGCGAGTCCGTGATGTCCAGCCCGCTCGTGTCCATGCTCGGCATCTCGGGCAAGTCGCCGGCAGACATCTCCTTGCTGATGGCCGACATGTCCAGTTTCATCTTGCTTGCGTCGAACGAGAACACCTGCGACAGCGCCCCGGTGTCGATGGTGAACAACGACTCGGTGCCGAATTCTGAACCGTCGTTTTCCTCGCCGAATTTCTTGCCGGTGAACACGTTGGTCTTGGGGTGGGCGAGCTGGTCTTTCACGATTTCGCTTTTCGCGGCGGTGTCGATGATGTGGTCGGTGAGCGAGGCGGGGTAGCAAATGCCGCTCGAGAGCATGGTGGCGTTTGCGTCTTCGGCAGGTTGCACGATGCCCACGATTTTGATGTCCTCGCCGTTTTTGACGAGCTTCTTCATGTAATCTTCGTTGTCCGACTTGTCGACCCACACGTCGTGCCCGCTGTCGTATTCGTAATAATCGCAGGCGTTCACGAGCTTGAACGTCGTGCCCAGG
>CASDTD010000270.1 GCA_949283445.1 uncultured Coriobacteriia bacterium
CGAGTTCGACCGCGCGCTCGATTTGGACGGCGTCATCATGACCAAGCTCGACGGCACGGCCAAAGGCGGCATCGCGGTCGCGGTCAGCCACGAGCTGGGGCTTCCCATCTGCCGCATCGGCGTGGGCGAGGGCATCGAGGATCTGGAGCCGTTCGATGCGCACGCGTACGCAGAGGCGCTGTTCGGCGACATGCGCGATGACGCGGCAGACGAAGGTGCTGCTGAAGAGGAGCCGGCTGCGGACGAGCTTGCTGAGCCGCAGGCGCCGGCCGAAGAGACTGCAGGGCGGCCGGTTGAGGCGGAAGCTGTTTCGGGCGACGCTGCGGAAGAGCCCGCAGACGAGCCGCAGGATGACTCTGACTTCGACGAGCCCGCTGAAAAGGAAACGTTCCGCGCCAAGATGCGGCGCTGGTTCTCATAGGAGTGTCTCATGTTCGAAAACCTGTCTGACAAGCTTCAGGGAATCTTCTCGGGCTTTCGGTCGAAAGGCAAGCTGACGGAAGCCGACATCGACGCGGGTGTCAAGGAAATCCGCATGGCGCTGCTCGAGGCGGACGTCAACTTCAAGGTCGTGAAGTCTTTCTGCAAGCGCGTCAAGGAGCGTTGTCTGACCGCCGAGGTCATGGATTCTCTAACGCCGGGGCAAAACGTCGTCAAGGTCGTGCTCGACGAGCTGACGGCGCTTCTGGGCGGCAAGACCGCCGAGCTCACCTTCGGCAGCAGGATTCCCGGCGTCGTGATGCTCGTCGGCCTGCAGGGCTCGGGCAAGACGACCGCCGCCTCCAAGCTCGCCTACCGCCTGAAGAAGCAGGGGCATGTGCCGCTGCTGGTGGCTTGCGACGTCTACCGTCCCGCTGCGGCAGACCAGCTGCAGACGCTTGGCGACGAGCAGGGCGTGCGCGTGTACCGTGGCGACGGCAAAGACCCGGTCAAGATCGCCAAAGAGGGCGTGCAAGATGCCATCGACAACTTGCGCGACGTGGTCATCATCGACACGGCGGGCCGCCTGCATGTGGATGACGACATGATGGACGAGGCGGTCGCCATCCGCGACGCGGTCCAGCCCGACCAGATTCTCATGGTCGTCGACGCCATGACCGGCCAGGAGGTGGTCAACGTGGCCTCTGCCTTCGCGGAAAAAGTCGACTTCGACGGCGTCATCATGTCCAAGATGGACGGCGATGCCCGCGGTGGCGGCGCGCTTTCCATCCTGGAGGTCACGGGCAAGCCCATCGAGTTCATCTCTTCAGGCGAACGCCCTGACTCGCTGGAAGTGTTCCACCCCGACCGCATGGCCAAGCGCATCCTGGGGATGGGCGATGTCGTGTCGGTCATCGAGAAGGCCGTCGAGCTGCAAGACAAGGAAATGGAGGCGGCGGAAGCCGAGCGTCTGGCGCGTGCCGAGTTCGACTTCAACGACTTTCTCGACGTCATCAGCAAGACGCGTAAGATGGGCGGCTTGGGCAAGCTCGTCTCGGCGCTGCCGGGCGGTAACAAGGCGCTGCAGCAGGGCGATGTCGACGAAAGCGAGCTTGACCGTACCGAGGCCATCATCAATTCCATGACGGCTGAAGAACGCCGCAAGCCCTCTTTGCTGAACGGCTCGCGTCGTGCCCGCATCGCGGCCGGCTCCGGTGTCACGGTCACGCAGGTCAACCAACTGGTCAAGCGCTTCAACGAGACGCGCAAGCAGATCAAGAAGATGATGACGCAGATGAACCAGATGCAGGGCAAAGGCAAGAAGGGTAAGCGCCGCCGTATGTGCATTCCCGGCATGGGCGGTATCGACATGAGCCAGTTCAAAGATCTTATGTAAGGGAAGTGCGGGAGTATGCAATCTGCAGACACGGTCCTGATGGCACACGGCAGCGGCGGAACGATGATGCGCGACATCATCGAGAAGCTGTTTTTCGACGCCTATGCGGGCGACGTGCTCAGGCGCGCCGATGACGCGGCGGTGCTCGAAGCCCCGTCGGGGCGCATCGCGTTTTCCACCGACACGTTCGTGGTCACGCCGCACTTCTTACCCGGCGGCGACATCGGACATCTGGCCGTGTGTGGCACGGTGAACGATGTGGCGACCAGCGGTGCAGTTCCCAAGTACTTGTCCTGCGGTTTCGTGCTGGAGGAAGGCTATCCGCTCGAAGACCTGCGCAAGATTTGCGCGTCCATGGCGGCCACCGCGCGCGAAGCGGGCGTGGAGATCGTCACGGGCGACACGAAGGTCGTCAACCGTGGTCATGGCGATGGCGTTTACATCAACACGGCGGGCGTCGGTATCTTGCGCGAGGGCATCGACCTGTCCGGTACCAACATCAAGCCCGGCGACAAGGTGCTCATCAGCGGCACGATCGGCGACCACGGCATCGCCATCATCTCCACGCGCGAGGAACTGAGCTTTTCCACGGAAATCGAAAGCGACGCAGCACCGCTCAACCACCTGATTGCCGACGTGCTCGACGCGTGCCCTGCGGGCAGCGTGCGCGCGTTTCGCGACCCGACCCGCGGCGGCCTGGCCTCCACGCTCAACGAGTTCGCGGATGCCAGCGGCGTGGACATCCGTGTGGACGAGGATGCCGTGCCGGTGCACGATCAGGTGCGTGGCGCGTGCGAGATGCTGGGCTACGACGTGTTCCAGGTGGCCAACGAGGGCAAGATGGTATGCGTGGTCGCACCTGAAGCCGCCGACGCGGCTCTTGCCGCTATGCGCGCCAACAAGTACGGGCACGACGCGGCCATCATCGGCGAGGTCGTGGAAGGCGAGGGGCGCGTGTACTTGCGCACGGCGTTCGGCTCCGAGCGTATCCTCGACATGCTCGTGGGCGAACAGCTGCCGCGCATCTGCTAGAAGGCGAGTGCGGGCTGTCCAGCGCTTACCCTGTCTGCACGACGGTCATATGCCGTTTCAGTTCCTGATAGCGCTCCCATAACTGCGGGTGTGTCTGGTGTGGGGCTGGCTTTGTAAGAATTGAGGGGGTGGGGAGCAAGACGAAGCTCGTGCCCACTCTCCAATTCGCTCAATATTGCGTTTTACTACCTTCGAAGGGGGTTGGGGAGCATCGAGATGCGTGATCTGCCCCCAACTTCTCAATTCTTGCAGCATGCTAGTGGAGCGCGGTTGCCGAGATAGCCATTACGGCTCGTTTTCCAAAAAAGTCGTGTTCTGCAATTGAGTTTCCGTTTGATTTCCGTTATACTACCGCCTTGCGTCTGACAGACGTTGAAGAGAATCACGGTGGGTGTAGCGCAGTTGGCTAGCGCACAAGATTGTGGCTCTTGGGGTCGAGGGTTCGAGTCCCTTCACCCACCCCAGATTTCCTCTTCACACGGCGGCGAAAACGTGTATAATACGTTCTTGCTGCATGGACCGTTAGCTCAGCTGGCAGAGCAGGGGACTCTTAATCCCAAGGTCCGGGGTTCGAACCCCCGACGGTCCACCATTAAATTTGCGCAGGCCATCGGCATAGAGCCGATGGCCTGTTTTGCGTTTCGGGGTGTTTGCACGTGCCAATCCGTACCATCTGGCATGGTTCTACGGGTTTGGTGGCGTTTTTTTCTTGCGATTTCATCCAAAAAAATCCATGTGCTACGAATTGATGGCGCTCATTTTGCTCTGACGTCGCCAGCAAGCCAAATGGCTGGACGACAGAATCTGCCGCCACTGGTGGCGGGTGGGTGACTTTCCGACGGTTTTCGCTGTCGCCGGAGACAGGTGGGTGAACAGGCGACGTTTTGGGGCTCTTGATGCCCGCGGACTGCCGGCATATCACCCATCTGCGCTTTTCGGGCCGAGACAGCGTCGTCGCATCACCCGTTTGTGACGTTTCGGTTATGACGACTGCCGACTGTTCATGACAACTGGCCCTTTTCATAGCATGCATGGGGTAGCGCAGTCTGTGATTTAATTGCGTTTTGAACGGGCGGCATCAACCTGTGCGGGTGGTGACTGCCGCAGTGGCTGCGCGAAAGCAGCTACCGTGAAATGGCCGAATGCATGATTTGGGGCTTGTCGGAAATATCGATGACAAGCCTTGCCTGTAGGAGGAACAATGGAAGATCGCCCCGATTCTGATATGCCCAAAGCTGATAAACACGCGAGTGCGACCATTCGTACGCTGTTCGAGGAAGAGGGGGCAGGCGCATTAGGCGACTTCGATGACAAGCTGGAGCGTCCGCTTCCGCCGGGCGTCGTCCCAGGAGACGTGCCGGCAAACGAGTGAACGGACGACATATTCTGACGCTGTCAGAGGCAGACGTGTGATTTGGCGACATTTTTACGCTCTGCATCTCCTTGGAATGTCGTCACAGTACCCACATGTACTGTTTTGAGCGAAATAATGTCGTCAGGTCACCTGTTTGCAGATTCGGGGCTGCTGGGCTGTTCTCAACATCACGCATGATACGCGCCGCGCCGCGTGGCTGCGGCCGCTAACAGCGCCTACACCGCCACGCCAACAGTCATGTGCAACATGTAGAACATGAAGCGCATGATGAAGACGGCTGCGAAAGAGAGCACGACAGCCAGCGTACGAACCCGTGCGACAAGGCGCGTATCTGCGTGACGCAGGGAACACGCGGCAAGCACGCAGGCGGCTGCAAGGCTCGCGGCGGCGATGATGAGCGCTGGCCAGTAGCAGGGAACCAGCTCGCTGGCCGAGACCAGGGAATTGCTCAGGGTGCCGAGCTGCGTGCCCAGCACGGCGTGCGCGACAACCCACAAGAAAGATCCTGCAGCGCTTAGGGCAAGCAGAGCCTTCTCGAAGGAGCTGCCATGTGATTCCGGGGCGCCCAGGTGCAGCACGAACAGTGCCAGCAAAGGTCCCGCCGCCACGGCGCTTGCGGCAAGAGCGACAGGGGAGACGGGAAGGTTCCAGGTGGGTATGGTGTCGACATGGTAGGCAAACGCCATCGCGCCGATAAAGGCGATGCCCGCAAGTGTGATGACGCCAGCCAGAACAGTGTCGAGCTTATGGTGCTCGGCAAGCGAAAAGCCGGCGAGCCAGAACACCGCCGCGCTGGCAAGGAACACGACGGCGGCCAGCACCTCGTTTGACAGCGGGCTTGTCCCGACGCCCGCGAACACATAGAGGGCGTTTGCTGGGTTGCCCAAGTGCGTTGCCGAGGCGACGAGCCCCAGCATGGAAAGAACAAGCGGAATCCAAAGCGTTTTGCGCAAGAGACGGCGTTTCTCGTCGGATTCCTGTTTGGCCCAGGCAATGAGGACGAGCAGATAGGCGAATGTGGCGGCGGGGGCAAGCGTCGTGAACAGCACGAGCGTTATCTCGCCCAACGCGTTCGAAAGCCCCATATCCACTGCGGCCATGAGCTGCTCCTATCTGAAGAACCTCGGGGTGACGACGTCAAGTTCAAGCGTCTCCTCGATGCCTTTCAAAGACGCCGAGGAAAGCCGCGCGAGCGCTTTGAAGAAGTCGTGTTCGGTGCGTTCGCAGACAAGGTCGAGGAAATGATAGGCCCAGGTCATGAGATGCTTGCTCAGGTACGTCTTGAGCAGGTCGGGGCGGTTTTCGGCTATCCACGCCATGAGCGAGAGCATACGCCCGATGTGGTCGTCGGGCATGTTGTCGCCGGCGTCGACGAGCACGTTGTTGGCGGACAGCCAATCGTGCAGGTCGAGCGCGGACACGCCGAAGATGACGCCGTCGCGATCGGTGTAGACCGACCCCCAGGGCGGGCAGACCTTGTGGCCAGGCCCCACGAACAGCCGTCGGTATTCGTCGGTGATGCCCTCGATGTCTGTGTCAATCGCCTGCTTCATGCTGGCAAGAGCCTGTACGGCAACAGCCTCGCTGCAAAACGGCCAGGCGCGCCCTGCTTCGTTGGCGTCCATGGTGGCAAACGCCGCATACAAGCTGGTGGCATTGCCGTTTTTCGGGTCTTCCGAGAAAAACGGGCCCAGCGTCTGCCCGACGAAGGCGATGCCTTCGAGCTGGTCTTGGTCTATGGCAACGGTGCTCATAACCCCTCCTATGAAAAAAGCCGGGCCTTCTCACACGGAAAAGACCCGGCTCGAAGCTCATGCCTAAAAACTTACAGCATCGTCACGCCAATGGAAAGGAACAGCGCGTAGAAAGCCAGACGTGCGGCGAGCACGCCGATGACGGCTTCGATGGTGGCGCGTGCTGCAATGCTGGTGGTCATGCCCTTCTTCAGGCCGCGGACAAGCTCGATGGCCGCGATGACGATGAACACGATACCGATGACCAGCAGCGGTGCCGCGCCGGCCAGAAGCCCCGTTCCGGTCGTGACGGCGTTGCCGCCGCCGGCGATCATGAAGACATGGATGAGCAGTCCGGCAATGGCCAAAACAGCGCCGACGATGGTGACGCCGAGCAGCGAGCTTTTGTAGCCGGCGGCCTGCTCTTCGCCCGTTGCCTGGGAAAGCGCCAGCACCAGCGCGGTGACAGCGGCGCCGCCCAGAAGCGCGTAGCCGAGCATCTGCACGGGCACGAGGAAGTTGTTCCAGCTCGTGACCGTGGCGATCATGTAGGCCAGGCCCATGAATACGGCGAAGATGACAGCCAGGATGGCGACGACGATGGCAAACGCCTTACGCGCGCCGCCGAGCTTGCCAGCCAAAGCGACGATGAGGTAGATAATCGCCACGACCATGAACACGATGCCGACGACAAGCTCGTTGGACAGCGGGGATGCCCCGATGCCGGCGAACACGCCGAGGGCGTGCAGCGGGTTGGCAACGTGGAAGGCGGCGCAGATGAAGCCGACGATGGCGATGACGACGGGAATCGCGGTCATCTTGTCGATCTTCTTGAGCTGGTCGTCCGTGAACTTCGCCGTCGCGAAGGCGATGGCCAAAGCGATGAAGGCGCCGGCGCCAATCGAGGCGAGCGTGGTGAACAGCGCCAGAGGCAGTTCGGCAAATGCGGCCTGCATGCTACATCACCTCCGAGACGTTGACGACGGAGCCGTCCTTGCTGCCGGCGGGCCTTGCGTCGTCGTTGGGCTTGACGTACAGGTTCGGGTTGGTGGCGGAGCTTTCCGGCAGCGGCGCGATGTTGGCGCGCTCGCCCAGCTTGGACATCTCCTCGACCGTGCCGAACTGAAGGGCGCGCAGCGGGCAGGCGCCCACGCAGATGGGCTCGAGGCCCTGCGCAACGCGGTCGGCGCAGCCGTCGCACTTGACGGAGTGACCAAGTGCGCGGTCGACCTTCGGGGCGTTATAGGGGCAGGCCATGTGGCAGTAGCCGCAACCGATGCACTTGTCGGCATCGACGGAGACCAGACCCGTTTCGGGGTCTTTGTGCATGGCGTGCGTCGGGCACACCTTCACGCAGGCCGGATCGTCGCAGTGGTTGCACGACATGGAGACGTGGTAGACGAAGCAGGTCGTGGTGCACGTGCCGTCTTCGTTGGTCTCCCAGGCACCGCCCTCGTAATCGAACACCTTGCGATAGGCGATGTCAGGGCCGAGGTCTTTATAGTCCTTGCACGCAAGCTCGCAGGTCTTGCAGCCCGTGCAGCGCGTGCTGTCGAAATAGAAAGCGTATTGCGTCATCGTTTATCCCCTCCTTTTCTTAAGCCTTCGCCACTTGGGCGATGATGGAATGGGCGTTGCCGTTGCCTTTGGCAAGCGGCGTGGGCTTGTACGTGGTCAGCGTGTTGATGCAGCCGCCGTGGTCGATGCGGTCGCCGGCCATGTCAGCGTCGTGCCAAGCGCCCTGCGGGATGCCGATGGTGCCGGGGATGATGCGGTTGGTGACGCGGGCCTCGATGCGAATCTCGCCGGCGGGGCTTTTCACGGAGCACATGTCGCCGTTCTTGATGCCGCGTCCTTCCGCATCGGCCGGGTTGATCCAGACCTGCTGGCGTGCGGCCTGCTCGAGCTCTTCGATGAAGCCAAACGAGGAATGCGTGCGGGACTTGTGATGGAAGCCGGAGCAGTACAGCGGGAACTCGTCGGTCACCGAGCCATAGCCCTGGAAGCCACCATGGAATTCGGGGATGGCGTAGATCTTCTCGTCCTCTTCCAGCTCCCACGTGTCGTTGAGGCCGGCGAGCGTCTCGGAGTAGATCTCGATCTTGCCCGAAGGCGTGCCCAGCGGGTTGGCGGTCGGGTTGTCGCGGAAGGCCTTGAGGCCGACGACGGGCTCGAGCTCGCGCTTGTAGATGCCCTGCTCGAGCATCTTTTCCCAGGTGGGAAGCTCGGGGTTGGCGGCGCGGCCCTCTTTGTAGATCTGCTCGATCCACTCTTCCTGCGTCTTGCCCTCGGTGTACTTGTCGCGGATGCCGAACTTCTCGGCGATATCGGCGCACACGTCGTAGCTCGTACGGCACTCGCCCGGGGCGTCTTGGGCCTTGGTGCCCAGTAACACGCCGGCGTAGTACTCGCCGTAGCCCTGCGGCTGCAGGTTCATCTGCTCCTGGCGCATGGTGTCGGGCAGCAGGATGTCGGCGTACTTGGCGGAGTCGGTCATGACCGTGTCCCATACCAAGATGAACTCGCACTTGCTCTCGTCGGCCAGCACGTCGTGCGTGTAGTTGATGTCGCCGTGCTGGTTGGTCAGGCAGTTGCCCGCGTAGTTCCACAGGCACTTGATGTCGCTGCCGAGCTTTTCGGCACCCGTGATGCCGGCGTTGGTGGCGGTCATCTCATGGCCGTGGTCGATGGCGTTGATGAACTCGTAGACCGGCAGCGTCGTGGTGACGGGGTTTTCGGAGGGCAGGCCGCCGACGAGGGAGACGCCGGGCTCTGCCTCGCGCTGGCCGGTGTTGGTGCCGGGCAGGCCGATCTGGCCCAAGGCGATGGGAATCATGCAGATGGCACGGGTGGTTTCCTCGCCGTTGGTGTGGCGCTGCGAGCCCCAGCCCTGGCCGACGTACGGTGCCTTGGCGTTTTCGAGGTCATGGGCGAGCTCGCGAATCTTGTCGGCGGGAATCTGCGTGATTTCCGCAGCCCACTCGGGGGTCTTCTCGACCTTGTCGTAGCCCGTGCCCATGATGTAGTCCTTGTAGGACAGGTTCTTGCCCTTGGCGGATTTGGGCATGGTCTTCTCGTCCCAGCCCACGCAGTACTTGGCCAGGAAGTTCTCATCGGTCTTCTTGTCGACGATGAACTCGTGGACGAGCGCGGAAGCCAGCGCCGCGTCGGTGCCGGTGCGGATGGGCAGCCACTCGTCGGAATGCGCCGAGGAGGTCTCGTTCAGACGATAGTCGATGTTGACGATCTTGCCGCCGCGCTTTTTGACGGCTTCGCGCATGCGTGCCCAGTCCCAGGTGATGTTAGCGCCGCCCATGCGGGTTTCCGCCGGGCTGTTTCCGAACATGACGACGAGGTCGGAATGGGCAGCTGCCTCGGTGATCGAAGAGGCGCTGTAGTTGTCGTAAGGCGAAAAGACGCTGCCCTTCTCCGGGTCGGAGCCCATCATGTAGGGCATGACGACCTGCAGCATATGCGTGGAGTAGTCGGCGCCCTGGTTGACGTAGCCGCCCAGAAGGCCGAGCAGGCGGTTGCCCGCCTTGCCGGTGGCGGAGTACATGCCGGTGGCGTAGTTGATGAGGACGGACTCGGGGCCGTAGGTCTTGTAGATGTGGTC
>CASDTD010000271.1 GCA_949283445.1 uncultured Coriobacteriia bacterium
CTCCACCGAACACGGGCCGCAGCAGGCGTGCAGCATGACTTTCATCAGTTGCCCTCCGGGATGTCCAGCGTGTCTTTCAGCTGCGCGGCGGCATCTTCGGCGGAGATTTCGCCCGATGCAACCTCCGAGGCGAGCCCTTTCAGCTCGGAGAGCTTGTCGGTGTTCGAAAGCGCGATATCGCGCAGCTGGTCGGAATCGTTGAGGTTTATGCCGGCATCGCTTGCCGCGTCTTTGATCGTGGCGAACGTGTTCGCGTCCAGCCCGAAGGCATCGGCAAGCTCGGCGTCGCTCAAATCTTCGCCGTTCATGATGGCGGCAGCGGCATCGCCGGCCTTCTCGCTGCCGGTGAGCGAGGCGACGGCGTTCCCGACGACCATCTGGCTCGTGCACTGGCGCACGAAGGAAAAGCAGAAGATGCCGACCACGACTACGACGACCAGCGCGATGAGTACTTTGACAGCTCGTTTCACGGTGTTTTGTCTCCTAACGTAATGCTAGTATAGTGCAGCATTATCCCGAGGAGAACGTATGAAGACTGACGATTTCGACTACGATTTACCCGAAAGATTCATAGCCCAGGCGCCGGCCGACCCGCGCGATTCGTGCAAGCTGATGGTCGTGCGTAAGGACGGCTCGCTCGAGCACCGCATATTCCGCGACATCATCGAGTACCTGAATCCTGGCGACTTGCTCGTCGTCAACGACACGCGCGTGTTGCCGGCCCGTCTGCTTGGGCACAAGAAAGGCACGGGCGGGGCGGCCGAGACGCTGTTGCTCGACAAAGTGAAGGGCGCTGCTGATACGGACGCAGAGCAGACCTGGGATTGCCTGGTCAAGCCCGGCAAACGCCTCAAGCCCGGTGCTATGGTGGAATACCGCGAGCGCGGTGGGGACGAGGGCGCGCCCATCCTGCAGGGCGAGATTATCTCCATCGACCCGGACAACGGTAGCCGTGCCGTGCGCTTCACGCCGCTTGTCGACGAATCCGTCGATGCGCTCATCCACCGGGTGGGGCACACGCCGCTGCCGCCGTATATCACCGAATACACGGGCGACGAGGAGATGTACCAGACCGTCTACTCGCGTGAGGAGCGTTCCGCCGCTGCGCCAACTGCAGGGCTGCATTTCACCGAGGAACTGCTCGAGCGCATCAAGGCCAAGGGCGTGGGCGTGGCCACGGTCGACCTCGAGGTGGGGCTGGACACGTTCCGCCTGGTCAACGAGGACGACCCGCTGCAGCACAAGATGCATACCGAGCTCTACACCGTGAGCCCTGAAACCGTCGCCGCCGTGCGGGAAACCAAGGCACGTGGCGGGCGAGTCATCGCCGTCGGCACGACGAGCGTGCGCTCGCTGGAAAGCGCGGCCGCATCGGGTGAGCTCGAGCCGCAGTCACGGGCCGCGACGAGCCTCTACATCTTGCCCGGCTATGAATACAAAGTGTGCGATGCCATCATCACCAACTTCCACGTCCCGCGCTCCACGCTCATGATGCTGGTAAGTGCGTTTTCCGGCCGCGAGACCATCATGAACGCTTATGAGCAGGCCAAGGCGCACGAGTACCGCTTCTTCAGTTTCGGCGACGCGATGCTGCTTCTCTAGGAGGATACCCAAGTCATGTTCGAATTCGACCTGATCGCCAAAGACCCCAAAAC
>CASDTD010000272.1 GCA_949283445.1 uncultured Coriobacteriia bacterium
CCATCATCGTGCTCACGTCTTCGGACAGCGAGTTCGACGAGGTCATGAGCATGAACCTGGGCGCTGACGATTATCTGACCAAATCCTACAGCCCCGCCGTCCTGCTCGCGCACGTGTCGGCGGCGCTGCGTCGGGCCAACCCGCAGTTGAGCCAGGCTGTCGAATACGGCGGCGTGAGCCTGGACGCCGCGCGCTCGGAAGTCTCCTATCAGGGCGCGTCGGCGCCTTTGACGCGCAACGAACTGCGCATACTGGGCACGCTCATGCGGGCGAAAGGCGGGGTGGTGAGCCGCGCCGACCTCATGTACGAGCTGTGGCAGTCAGACGAGTTCGTGGATGACAATACCCTTACGGTCAACGTGAACCGCCTGCGCAAGAGCCTTGCCTCCATCGGTGTGCCCGACGGCTTTCTCGCGACGCACCGGGGACAGGGGTATTCGCTATGAGCTTCGCGGCGTACCTGCGCGACCACATAGTCGAGCTGCTTCTTTTCGTTATCGCGCTGCTGTTCATCTGCGGCATCGTGTACTTGTGCGGCGTGACCGTCGACGTCGTGGTGCTCGTCGCCATCGTTGCCGTGCTGTTCGGATGTACGGCGCTCATCGTGGGCTATGTGCGCCGCCGCGCCTTCGACGCGCAGTGCCGCAGCATGGCCGAGCAAATCGAGCACGCGCGGCAGTTCTACGCGTTTGTGGATGAGCCCGACCTTGCCGAGCAGCGCGTGTGCTATGAAGCGCTTTGCGCGCTCGCGCGCGTTGGCGTCGACGATGCCGAAACGGAGCAGCAGCGTACGGAAGCGTACCGCGAATACGTCGAATCCTGGATACACGAGGTCAAAGCGCCCATTGCCGCCGCGCAGCTCGCTGCCTCGTCCATGACAGGGTCTGCTGCCGACAACGTGAGAGGCGAGCTGGAGCGCGTGGAGCAAAACGTCGAGCAAGCGCTGTGGTACGCGCGCTCGACTGCGGTGGAGGCCGATTACACGATTCACGAGGTGTCGCTGTTCTCTATTGTCTCTGCGGTCTGCAAGAAGAACGCGCGCCTGCTCATCGATCAGGGCGTGACGCCGCGCTTTTCGGGTTTGGAAGGCGTGAACGTGTTCACCGACGAGAAGTGGGCGACGTTTATCGTCACGCAGGCGGTGGTCAACGCCGCCAAGTACCAGGCATCCGAGCTGCGCTTCTCGTGTCTGCCTGTCGATGATGCCGTCCTTGGCAAGCAGGTGGTGCTCGAAATCGCCGACAACGGCATCGGCATCCCGGCATCTGACGTGCCCCGTGTCTTCGACCGGGGGTTCACGGGCATCAACGGGCGCAAGACGGGCTCTTCCACGGGCATGGGGTTGTACCTGGCGGCCATCATGTGCGACAAGATGGGGCTGGGGTTGAAGATCGCCTCCGAAGAGGGCACGGGCACGCGCGTGCTCATCGCGTTCCCGCTCGACAGGGAACGCCTGGATTTTTCGCGCACGCAAAGGGCGTGAGGGTATGGGCGGGTTCGCCATGCTCAGGGTTCGGCACCCGCTCCTACGTTCCAGGGGCATCAGCTGCGGAACTCGCGCTGTTCCACAGCGCTCAGACAGTCCTCGCTCCCGATGCCCCTTCCACTTGGAGCTGCCTCAACTTCGCATGGCGAACCCGCCCATTCGCTTTCGGAGCCTTACGTTTTCGTAAGGCAGGTGTAAGTCGAATCGATGGCAGTGCCGTGCGCTCGTCCGTAGCATGGTTGTCGAAGGTCAAGAGAAAGGATACGGACATGACCGAGGTAACAGCCATCCCGTCGATTCACGACACCGCTCCGTCGACGCTTCTGCAGGTACGCAACATCACGAAGGTATACGGCGGCAAGACGGTCGCCACCACGGCGCTTGCGGGGCTGAGTTTCGACGTCGCCCGCGGCGAGTTCGTCGCCATCATGGGCGCGAGCGGGTCGGGCAAGACCACGCTGCTCAACTGCATCTCCACCATCGACGTGGTGACCTCCGGGCACATCCTGGTGGACGGCATGGACATCACGCGCCTGCGCAGCCGTCAGCTCGCCAAGTTCCGTCGCGAGCAGATGGGCTTCGTGTTCCAGGATTCCAACCTGCTCGACACGCTGACCGGTTTCGAGAACATCGCGCTCGCGCTCACCATCAAGGGCACGCCCACCTCCGAGGTGGAATCGCGCGTGAACGAAGTCGCCGCGCAGTTGGGCGTGACCGATGTGCTTTCCAAGTACCCGCTGCAGATGTCGGGCGGTCAGAAGCAGCGCGTCGCGGCGGCGCGAGCCATCGTCGGCAAGCCCGCGCTCGTGCTCGCCGACGAGCCCACCGGCGCGCTCGACTCGCGCAACGCTTCCAAGATGCTCGAACTGCTCGAGATGATCAACGCCGATCTGGGCGCCACCATCATGATGGTCACGCACGATTCCTATGCCGCGAGCTTCGCCGCGCGCGTGCTCTTTATCAAGGACGGCACGCTGTTCAACGAGCTTCGCCGGGGCGACACCCTGCGCGACATCTTCTTCAACCAGATCATGGAGGTCGTCACCTTCCTGGGCGGGGAGGCGAGCCATGCTGCTTAAGCTCGCGTTCCGCAACGTCAGGCGTTCGGCGCGCGACTACACCATCTACTTCGTGACGCTGCTGTTTTCCGTCGCGCTGTTCTACGCGTTCAACTCCATCTCCAGCCAAAAGGCGCTGTTCGACATGGAAGAGGGCCTGGCTGAGGTGTACTTCGAGAGCTTCACGATCATGATGGGGCTCGTCTCGTTCGTCATCGCTTTCGTGCTGGCGTTCCTGATTATCTACGCCAACCGGTTCCTCATCAAGCGGCGCAAGTGCGAGTTCGGCACGTACCTGCTGTTGGGCATGACGCCGGCACAGGTGTCGACCATCGTGGTCGTGGAAACGGCCTGCGTTGGCATCGTGTCGTTGGCGCTCGGCTTGCTTTTGGGGTTGCTCGTGTCGCAGGGGCTTTCCTTTCTGACGGCCGCGCTGTTCGCCGTGAAGCTCGATGCCTATCACTTCGTCTTCTCGCCGTTGGCGTTTCTCGTGACCATCGTGTGCTTTGCCGTGCTGTTCGCCGCGACGGCGCTGTTCAACGTCGTGCAGGTGCGCCGCTGCAAGCTCATCACGCTGCTCAACGCGCAAAACGCGAGCGAGCATTACAAGGTGCGCAACCCCTGGATTTCGCTTGTCGGCTTCGTCGTCGCCATCGTGCTTTTGGTGCTGGCCTATCAGGCGCTATACCGCAACGGCCTCATGGACCTGTCCGACAACGATTTCAGGCTGGCCACCGTGCTCATGCTCGTCGGCACGCTCGTGCTGTTCTGGTCGCTGGCCGGATTTGCGCTGGCGCTGATCAAACGCCTGCGCGGGGCGTATTTCAAGGGTCTTGCCATGTTCACGATGCGCCAGATCGCGAGCAAGGTGAACACGGCGTTTTTGTCGCTGTGGGCGGTGACCGTCCTGCTGTTCTTCGCGCTCACCATATTCTCCGGCGGCATTGGCATCGCCAACGTCTTTTCCGGCGACGTCGATGAGAACACGCTTTACGACGCCACGTTCACCGCGGGGTTCGGTTACTACAATCAGGATGACGAGGAGTCAGCTCCCCAGTACGCCGAGCTGCGGCGTCAGCTGAAATCCTGCGACGGTGACACGGCGGCGTATCTGTCCGAGCATTCCCCGACGTTTGACAGGCTTGCGGGAAGCACGGCGCAGGTGGATGTCTGGTATGCGCCCGGCGTGACCTATCAAGACATCGCCGATGGGCTCGGGTGCAAGCTGGATACCGTGTTCTCCGAAGCCGGCTCGGCCGAGGTGCAGATGGTGAGCGTCTCGCAGTTCAACGACGCACGCGAGCTCGCGGGCAGGGAGCCCATCGAACTTTCCGAGGACGAGTTCGCCGTCGACAACACCGTCTCCGGCGTGGAAAACCTCGCGCGTTCCTACGAGCGTTCGGGGCTCGATTTGACCATCGGCGGCGTGAAGCTGCATTCGAGCGGTATGCTTCTCAAGCAGGCGCTGTGTGTGACGGACACCGCCCAGGAGATGTTCACGCTCATCGTGCCCGACCGCGTCGTCGACGCGCAACGCGCCAGCGGCGAGCTGCCCATTTCCAGTTCGCTCAACATCATGTTCAAAAACGGCATCGATCAAGGCGAGGCCGACAATCTCATCATGAAGGTCACCGACGAAACGCACGTCGCGGCGCCGGAAGAGGGGGCGTTTTCCTACACGGAAATCTGGCCGGTCATGCAGTACTACACGGCCGAGGAGATGCGCGTGAGCATGATTGGCTTCTCGACGATCATCACCTACCTCGCCATCTACATGGGCTTTGTCCTGCTCATCGCCACGGCGGCGGTGCTCGCCATCCAGCAGCTTTCGGAGACGGCCGATTCGCTCGGGCGCTACCGCATCATCGCCGAGCTGGGCTGCGACCGCAAGATGGTGTTTTCCAGCTTGCGCAAACAGGCGGTCATCTACTTTTTGCTACCTTTGGCCGTCGCGCTTTGCCATTCGGCGTTCGCCATCTTCGTGATGTCCGACGTGCTGTTTGCCTACTTCGGCATAACGTCGATGGTGCCCATCGTCATGGCGCTCGTCTTGCTGGTCGTCATCTACGGCATCTACTTGCTCGTGACCTACTACGGCTCGAAGGGTGCGATACGCGCTTCGTTGGGCAAGAAGCTCGTGGGCTAAGCGGGCTGCACGCTGCGCGCTCAACGAGGCTTTGTCCCGACGAAAACTAAAAACGGCTCAAACACGACGAGCTTTTGCCTCGGTGACTGGGGCAAAAGCTCGTGTGGCATGCGGGGGAGATATGCGGCTGTCCATATGACGAAGCTTCGGTTCCGCTGCATAGGCAAAACTTCGTCAAACGCGTGTGGGCAGGGAGGACTAGTAAGGCGTGTACGTACGCGACACGTGCGCCGACGCGCAGCCTATTTCGCGGCGTCGTCTTTCGCCCAGCTTCTGAAGACGAAGGGGCAGGGGAGTTTCCCGCGCTGCGCGAAGTGACGGCCCAGAAAGCTCGCGCCGGCGATGACGAGCGCAAAGCCGATGCCGGTGTAGAAGAAGGCGATGAACCAGCCGGGGACGAGGCCGGACATGCGCAGGGAGATGCCACCGCCCATCATGATGGCCATGATGAGATAGCCTTTGGCATCGAAGAACTT
>CASDTD010000273.1 GCA_949283445.1 uncultured Coriobacteriia bacterium
CCGAATGCTGATCGGCTTCCATGATTTGCGCAGCCGCAGAACTCTCGGGCTGCTGTGCGGCCTGGGGGACGGCTTGTTCATTGTCATGGCGGGCAGCCATAGGAGCCTTGGTCTCCCTGAGGGCCTTAGAAACGGAAGTATACTCCACATTCAGCCTATCTGCGATGAGATTGACGTAATCCGTCGCCATCACCGAATTTTTGATAGGGTACAGAATCTGCAGCGCCTGCGTCATCGCGCGCACCTTCTGCTCGGGCTTGCGCAAGTCGTACTTGTCCAGGCAGCGATTGATGGAAAAGCTCAGCAGCGGCTCGGACGCCTCGAGCGCTGCGCGCATGCCGGCAACGCCTTTCGCCGCCACGTACTCGGCCGGGTCGTTTCCCCCGGGCAGCACGACGACGCGCAGGTCAAGCGGGTCGCGACGGCTTTCCACGGCAGACTGCCAGTCGATGAACTCGCTGGCGCGGTCGGCGGCTTTCTGCCCGGCGGCATCGCCGTCGAACAGGTAGACGATGGTGGTGGCAAAGCGGCTGAGCAGCTTCACGTGCTGGGCCGTGAGCGCCGTGCCCAACGTCGCCACGGCATTCGTGATGCCCGCCTCGTGCAGGGCGATGACGTCGGTGTAGCCCTCCACGACAATGGCCTGTCCGCTGTTGACGATGGAGGTCTTGGCGCGGTCGATGCCGAAGAGGTTGGCCGACTTATGGAAGATGGGCGTCTCCGACGTGTTCAGGTACTTGGGGTTGCCCTCCCCGATGACGCGCCCGCCGAACGCGATGGTCCGGCCCTGCAGGTCGTGGACGGGAAACATCACACGCTCGTAGAAGCGGTCGGCGAGACGGCCGTTGCGGTCGACCGCGAGATTGGCCTCGACGAGCACATCGCGGGCAAACCCCTTTTGACGCAGATGCGCGACGAGCTTGCCGCGCCCAGGCGCGTAGCCGAGCTTCCAGCGCTTTGACGGATCGGAGCCGAAGCCGCGTTCGTGCAGGTACGCCCGCGCCTTCGAGGCGCCTTCGTCACGCGCGCGCATGAGCTGCAGATGGTAGAACTCCTGTGCCTCCTCGCAAGCTGCCATCATGCGCTCCCGCTTGCCCCGGGGCACGCCTGAACCACCGGTCTCCTTGATTTCGATATGGGCGCGGTCGGCCAGAGCGCGCACCGCCTCGGGAAACTCGAGGTTCTCGCTTTCCATAAGGTAGCCGAACACGTCCCCGCCCTTGCCACAGCCGAAGCAATGCCACAGCTGCGTGTCAGGGTCTATCTTGAAGGAAGGGGTTTTCTCATCGTGGAACGGGCAGCACCCCCAGAACAGGCGCCCCTGCTGCTTGAGCACGACGCGCTCTGAGGCAAGCGCCACGAGGTCGGTCGCCTCGCGCACGCGCCGAATGTCATCATCGTCAATACGAGCCAAGAGCGTCACCTCCCAGGTTCTCACGAACCCAGTTTATATTATCGGTGACGGTTGCGATGAGTTCTTCTGTGCTGGCAAAGACGCGCGGCTCGCGAAGCCACTCCACGAACTCCATCGTGACGGACTTGCCGTACAGATCGCCCTCGAAATCGAGCAGATGCGCTTCGAGCACGGCGGTGGCGGCGTCGAAACTTTTCGCGACGCCCACGTTGATGGCGGCGGCATAGCGCTTGCCCTCCACGATACCGTGCCCGCCGTAGACGCCTTCTTTCGGGAGCATGGGCTGCCCTGCGGGAATCTGGAGGTTTGCCGTTGCAAAGCCGAAACCCGTGCCCGCACCCCTTCCGTGCACGACGGCGCCGGTCACGGCATGCGCCCTGCCGGCAAGCAGCCCGCGTGCCTCGGCAACGCGTCCCTCACGCAGAAGGCCGCGGATACGCGTCGCCGTGACGGGTGCGCCTGCAGCTTGCAGAAGCTCGCACGGATGACATGAGCAGGCATGCGCTGTGCCCCAGCGCTCGATGTCTGCCACCGTTCCCTTTGCCCGAGCGCCGAACCTGAAGTCGGCACCGACGAATATCGCGCGCGGCTCGCACACCGTCGCGAGCATGTCCAGAAACGCCTCCGGCGCAAGCGAGAACACCTCGGAACATGCGGGAAGGCTCAGCACCTGTGCCGACGTGACATCGGCTAGAAGCTCAAGACGGACATCATCGGAAAGCAGCTTGTCGAAAGGCGCATCGCCGCCGAAGTATTCGTCCGGGTCGGAGGCGAAGGTCACGACCAGAAACGGGCACTCCAGCTCGCGCGCGGCGTCGGCGGCCTGCCCGAGCAGTGCACGATGCCCCAGATGCAGCCCGTCGAACATGCCGATGGAAACGACGGCAGGGCCGAAATGACGGGGGCTCCCGTCAAGGGGGTTCCAGTTCATGACGCGCTCAGGCAACACCGGCGACACCTCCCGGAATGACCGTGGCGGGCCGCAAGCTGCCCTGCTCACATTGGTAGACGGCAAGCAATTTGCCCTGGGCCACGCAGGAAACGAACGGGCACGCGCCATCACCCGCAAGCGCCCTGCCGTGCGCCACATCGGCCGCTTCACGCTCGTCAAGCTCGCGCACGGGAAAACCCAGCAGCTCGGCCGGGTCGCACCAGGGCAGCGGCGCGCCTTGCGCAACACAGCGCTCGAGCTCTTCGAGCGTGCAGGCCCTGTCGACGGAATATGCGGCGATACGCGTGCGGCGCAGCAAGCCCAAATAGGCCCCGCACCCCAGTGCATAGCCCAGGTCGCGGGCAATCGAGCGGATGTAGGTACCCTTGCTCACGCTCAGGAGCACATCCCAAAACGGGAGTTCCCCCTCGAAGCGCCCGCCTTGGCCGTCGTCAAGCGAGACCGCCTCGACACCTTGCCCCACCCAACAGGCTTCGTACACGGTGACAAGCCGCGTGGAAAGCTCGATGCTCTTGCCCTCGCGGGCAGCTTTGTACGCCGTGACACCGTTTTTCTTGATCGCGGAATAGGCGGGCGGCAGTTGCTCGACTTCGCCTTCGAGCCCCGTGACGACAGTCTGCGCGTCGTGCTGCGCAAGGACCTCGAGCCCCTGCCCCGGCGCGCCCGTCGGGCCGTCGCGCAGCACGCGGCCGTCCGCGTCGTCGGTGTCGGTCGTAACTCCGAACACGATGCGCGCCAAGTAGGACTTGTCGTGCCCCGTCAGGTAGTTCGAAAGACGTGTGGCCGCCCCGACGCCCACCAGCAGAAGGCCGGTGGCCGCAGGGTCCAGCGTGCCCGCATGCCCCACGCGGCGCTCGCCCGTGATGCGGCGCACACGGTCCACGACGTCATGTGAGGTAAGGCCGGCGGGTTTGTCTATGGCAAGCACGCCGCACAGCCCCGACGTGCCACGCCTCATCGGGACGCCTCGTCTATCCGGCGAAACGCCGTCGTGCGCGTGACTTCGGCGTCAAACGTCGTGGCGGCGACAGGCTGCTCGGAAAACGATTCCGCAAGCAGGCGGCGCACCGTTCGCTGCGCTTCGTCAAGCCCGCCTTTGACGGTGAAGCCGGCCGCAGCGGCATGCCCGCCACCGTTCATCTTCCGGGCGATGCACGCCACGTCGCGCGACGTTTTCGACCTGATGGAACCGCGGATGATGGGACCCTGCTCGCGCAACATGACGGCGACCTCGATGCCGTCGAGCTGGCGGATGCAGTCGATGAGCGACTCGCCGTCGTCCTTCGTCGCGCCGAGCTCCCTGAAGTCCTGCTCGGACACCCAGGAGATGACCGCCTTGCCATCGCAGACGATGTCCATGCGCTGCACGGCAAGCGACTCAAGCCGCAACGCCGCAGCGCTACGGCGCTGGTAGACGCTGCGCGCGATTTCGGAAGGAACGGCACCAGCACGCGCCATAGAGGCGGCGGCGTCAAGCGCCCGCGCGTCGGCATTCTGGAACTGGAAGCGCCCCGTGTCGGTAACGAGCGCCGTGTAACAGCACGTCGCGATGGCGGGCGTACGCTCGATGCCCGCCTGCTCGATGAAATCCCACACCAACATGCCGGCCGCCGCTGCCGTGTCGTCGACGAAGTTGAGGTCGGCGAAATCGGCCGGGCCGGGGTGGTGGTCGATGGCGATGCTCTTTTTCGCACGTTCGAACACGGCAGCGCCATCGCCCGTGCGCTGAATGCTGGGGACATCAACCGACACGAACACGTCGGGACGCCCGTGGTATTCGCAAGCGGGGACAAGGCTGTCGTAGCCCTCGAGAAAATCGTAGAGCGTCGGGGCTTCGCGCGTCGCCAGAAGCGGCGTCACCGTGAACCCAGCCTGACGCAGGGCCAAAGTGAGGGCGAGCACGCTTCCCAGCGAATCGCCGTCGGGGTTGACGTGCCCGCACACGACGACGGTGTGCTCGCCGGCAAGATGCTCTACTGCTGGTCCGAAATCGAGTCTGCCCATTGGCGCTCTTCTCCCAACACGGTGGCAATGCGCTCGGCGGCATCGACGGAACGGTCGATGCGAAAACGCAACTCGGGCGTCACGCGCCAGCCCAGCGCCTTTCCCACGAGACTGCGAATGCGCCC